>CAMCSI010000083.1 GCA_945877885.1 Chlamydia trachomatis | reverse complement strand
TATAATCTTAAATAGTCCGATTTCCGAAGTGTTTTTAATATGAGTTCCGCCGCAAAGCTCTTTAGAGAAATCTCCTACCGATACCATTGTCACTGTATCGCTATACTTTTCACCAAATAGCTGTTTAATATCTTTGTGCTTTTTAACATCTTCATAGCTCATCTCTTTGATAGTGATGTTATATCCTTTAAAGATCGCATCATTGATCAGAGTTTCAATCTTTTCGATTTCAGCATCCTCCACCTTTTTATGATGGGTAAAATCAAGTCGCAATCCTGTTTCTGATACATAAGATCCAGCTTGTGTAACGTGGGATCCTAACACTTTTTCTAGGGCATAATGGAGCATGTGTGTTGCTGTATGATTTTTTTCAGTATGAACACGAGTATAGATTTCCACTTCAGCATTTACGGGCTCACCGACGACTAATACCCCTTCTTTTAAAAGGCCCTCATGCAAGAACACTCCTGGATAAGGAGATTTACAATCCTCTACATGAAAATGGGCTTTACCATGAGTTAAGCTGCCTAAATCGCCACGTTGACCACCCATCTCTGCGTAAAATGGGGTCTTATTTAAAATAATGGAGGCTCTTGCCCCAGCTTCAATAGTATTTACAAATTCACCATTATGTAAAATACCAGTAATTGTTGCTGCATGGTGAGTTAATTGATCACGTAGAAATAAAGTAGAGCCATGCTTTTCCACAAATTCAGGAAAAATTTGACTCCTTACTTCCTGAGAGTGAGTTTTATGCGCTTTTTTTGACTTTTCTTTAGCCTCTTCTTCTAAGATTTTAAAGGTATCAAGATTTACCCCAAGATGATGATCTTTTGCAAGAAGGCAAATTTCCTCCACTGGGAAGCCATAGGTATCCTTCAAGATAAAGGCATCTTTGCCACTAATTTCTTTTAGCTCAGATTTTTTAGACTCTTCGATGATGGAATAAAGGATATTTCCGCCGCGAGAAAGAGTTTTTTGGAAATTTTCCTCTTCCTGAGTAAGCAGTTCTTTGATGCGAGATTCAGAGTTTTTTAACTCTTCATAATCCTCTCCCATTTCATGGAGCAAAGTAGGGAAAAGATCTGCTAAAAATGGCTTGTTAATATTAAGCTGTCTTGCATAGCGGATAGCTCTTCGTAAAATTTTTCTTAAAATATAGCCACGTTCTACATTTGAAGGAACAGCACCATCTGCGATTGCAAAACTTAAAGAGCGTAAATGATCTGCAATAACATGGTAGGCAGCTTTATTTGCAATATAGGGGATAGTTGTCATAGAGGAGAGTTTATCAATAATAGAGACAAAAATATTTGTTTCAAAAACACTTTCTTTTCCCCCTAAAAGGGCAGCCATTCTTTCAAGGCCAAGGCCTGTGTCTATACATGGAGAGGGCAGTTTTGTCATCGAGCCATCTTTACTAGAATTAAATTCCATAAATACAAGATTCCAAAACTCAATAAAACGGTGACCATTTGGATCATGGGCTGGACTTTTGTAATCACCAAAGCTGTCTCCACGGTCAAAATATAATTCTGAGCATGGCCCGCATGGACCAGTATCTCCCATGGACCAAAAATTATCTGCTTTTCCCATAAAACAAATTTGCTTTTCAGGAAGGTACTGTTTCCAAATTTCAAAAGATTCTAAATCTTCTTTGTAAACGGAGACAAAAACGTTCTTTGGATCGACCCCAAGAATCTCACAAGTGACATCAAAAGCCATTGCGATCGCCTCTTTTTTGAAATAATCCCCAAAAGAAAAATTTCCAAGCATTTCAAAAAACGTAAGGTGACGTGTTGTATGTCCAACATTATCAAGATCGTTATGTTTACCCCCCACACGAATACATTTTTGCGCGGTGGTAATTTTTTTATGTGGCGCTGTTTTTTCTCCTAAAAAATAATCTTTAAACTGATTCATTCCAGCATTTACAAATAAAAGAGTGGGGTCATTAAAAGGTATGACAGAGGAGGATGGATAAGCAATATGGCCCTTGCTTTCAAAAGCCTTTTGAAACTTTTTTTTAATTTCTTGTGTTTTCATTAGAATTTTTTCCATGTTTTAAATAGAATACATAGTACTATAAAATTCCTTCAAAAGCAAGAAAAGGCGGAAAAATCATGTTAAATGAGTATCAAAAGAAACTATTCAAAGAAGTGGCAAATACGATACGAGGCCTTTCCATAGACGGAGTGCAAAAAGCAAACTCTGGCCATCCAGGTCTCCCACTTGGTTGTGCGGACATTGGTGCGGTGCTATGGGGCGCTTTTTTAAATTATGATCCATCGGATGAAGAGGCAATTTGGCGTGATCATTTTGTTCTATCTGCAGGACATGGTTCTATGTTTTTATATTCGGCCTTGCACCTGGCTGGTTATAATCTTTCGATCGATGATCTAAAAAAATTTAGACAAAAAGATTCTAAGACCCCAGGACATCCTGAAAAGCTTGATACTGAGGGGGTAGAGGTTACAACAGGTCCTTTAGGTCAGGGGATAGCAAATGCTGTCGGTATTGCTTTAGGGATGAAAATTTTAGCCGAAACTTACAATAAAGATGGATTTCCCATCTTTGAGAACAAAGTGGTTGTTTTAGCAGGCGATGGTTGTTTAATGGAAGGGATCTCTCATGAGGCCTCATCTTTTGCAGGACACCTTTGCTTGAATAATTTAATCCTTCTTTATGATCGCAATCATATCACCTTAGATGGGGCATTTTCTGACTCTTGTAGCGATGATGTGGTTATGCGGTATAAATCTTATGGTTTTGATGTGGTGGAAATAGAAAATGGTAATTCAGTAGAGCAAGTCTATGATGCGCTAATGCGCATAAGAGGAACGCAGGAAAAACCACTTCTTGTTGTATGTAATACGGTGATTGGATTTGGCTCACCACATAAAGCTGGAACCCATCATGTTCATGGAGCCCCTCTTGGTGAAGAGGAGGTGCTTGCCACAAAACGCTCTCTTGGGATCTCTGAGGAGAAATTTTTTGTTCCCGCCGCTGTTAAAGAGTTTTTCAATGAACGAAAAGAGTTGATGAAAAAGAAAAAGATCCATTTTGAAGATATGTTTAACAATTATCAGAAATCTTATCGGGAACTTGCCGCAGAAATTAAGGGGTTAAGAGACCATCCTATTGCGCATGCATTGAAAAAAGCGCTTGAGAATTTATCGTTTGAAGATAAAGTTGCAGGTAGAAAGGCCTCCTCTATGGCTTTATCTGAAATTGCTAAATTTGTCCCTTCCTTAATTGGGGGTTCGGCAGATTTGTCAGGATCTGACTGCACAAAATTAGAAAATTATGGAATTATCAGTAGAGCTCATTTTGCAGGACGAAATATTAAGTATGGGGTACGAGAATTTGCAATGGCTGCAATTGCCAATGGCCTTTGTACGGTTCATTTAAGACCTTTTATTGGTACGTTTTTATGTTTTTCTGACTATATGAGAAATGCAATTCGCTTAGCTGCGATTTCAAAACATCCTACTTTGTTTGTCTTTACCCATGATTCGATTTTTTTAGGGGAAGATGGACCTACTCATCAACCGGTAGAACATGTTGCCTCGTTAAGAGCTATGCCAGGGCTGTTTGTATTTAGACCAGGAGATGCCCATGAAGCAGCAGGAAGTTGGTGGATAGCAATGAATAGGACAAATGGACCTTCGGCATTAATTTTTACAAGACAGCCGCTGCCTACTCTTAAAGAAACAAAAAGAGATTTTGATGAAACAGTAGGAAAGGGTGCTTATATTCTTATCAAAGAAGATAAAAGTAGACCGATTGACATAACTATTATTGGCACAGGCTCAGAGCTTTATTTAGCAAGGGAGGCCTACCAAAGACTTACCTCAGAAAAATTTTCCAAAAATGTTAAAGTGGTTTCCATGCCTTGCATGGATTTATTTCAAGAGCAAGATAAGCACTATAAAGAGAGCGTCCTTGGAAGAAATTGTGGTATGGTTGTAAGTATTGAAGCGGGCGTATCTTTTGGTTGGGAGCGCTATACAGGAAGGGATGGGCTACATATTTGTGTCGATTCGTTTGGAAAATCTGAGCCAATAGAGGATCTACAACAGGATTTTGGCTTTACTATCGATCAAGTGATGGAGCAAATTGTAGTGGCATTTAAGGCTTATAGTGTTTTAGGGTTATGAAAATCATTTTCTTCCTTTGCCTATTGAGCTTTTTGAGCGCAGAGGTAAGATTAATAGAAAATCCTTCGCAGGGGTTTAATACGCTAGATAACTATGCAAATAGAATTGTTTATTTCTTTATTTTAAAAAATAATGATGGATCGGTCACTTTGCAAGTGGAGCCGCCCCCTTTTTACCCTAGTAATGCCTCCTTATTTGCGGCAGGAACCGCTTATATTGACTGTCCAAAGGTGCTAAAACACTATACACTAAAAGAGGTTGCCACATTAACCACTGGGGATATTACCTTTACAGTGAAAGGAAAGCCCAACCCAAACTCTTTAAATGGATATAGTTTATATGCAATCGCCTTCCCATGGCTATGTAATTTAGATGTGACAAGTCCTAGTTTTTATGCTATTCAATCCACCGATAATGTGGCCGTTAATCCCAATATTGGGGGTGTCACCTTATTTTCAACTGTTTTGGGTTATACTAATTGGGTGATCTCTACACAAGGAGTCTATTATTCAAGTAGCCTTACAGATAATGTGTGGATAAAAACGATTAAACCTAATCATGAGATTGATAAAACAATTACCATCACCGTCGATTTATCTGCTATAAATCAAGCGCTACCTGGCATCTATTCGATGTATTTTTTCTTTCAGATGAATGCCATAGATCGAAATCAAACCTTTCCGGCGATGATCACCAATTTATCTAACATCCAACAAACGCAGCTGAACTATTTAACACAAAATATCACCATCATAGATTCTTATTTGATAGGAAATAATAATTTATATGACCCAAGTATCTATGAGAAAAGTATTCTAGTGACAAATCGTAAGGTACTTTTTGACCAATATAAAGCACAATTAGAGGCTATCTCTAAGCAGTGGGCAGAATTTGCCGCATACCCTAATTTATCCTCATCAACAAGATCAATTATTTTAAATATGCAAGCTTTTCTTGTTCAATCAGTGGCAAATTTATCAACTATTTAAAGCGTTTTTTTTAAATCTTAGAGATAGAAAATCAAACTGCTATGTATTACCACCCGGGGCAAAGCCCCTAGAGAACACAGAGAACACAGAGAAAGGCAAATTTATGAACCAAATGGAATTTAGACATAAGTCTAATGTCTTTCTCTGTGTTCTCTGTGATCTCTAGGGAGCAAAGCGAGCGAGTGGTGAACTATGTTATTAACTTATTTCGTGCAGAAGAAAATATGCCGAAATGACCATTGTTTAATTTAAATTACTAAGGTAACTAAATCTTAGAGATAGAAAGTCAAACTGCTATAGATTACCACCCGGGGCAAAGCCCCCTAGAGAGCACAGAAAATGGCGAATTTATCAACTATTTAAGGGCTACTTCAAGGTTAAAAGTTTTATTAAAGGCTTCTTGAAGGGCGAATTTGGTAATGTGTTCGATAGGCTCTAGCTCAAAGATATGGGGCACGCTACAGTATTGCAAAATAGATTGCTTATTTATCTCATCTTTAGCTCCATTTAATACAATACCGAAAAGGGGCACATGCTTTTGCTTAAGTTTATCAATGGATAAAATGGCCTGATTAACCGCTCCTTTTTTATTGTTGATCACAAGGAGGGTAGGGATTTGTAAATCGGCAATGTAATCTACTTGGAAATAGTCTCCGTAAATCGGAACCATCACACCGCCAGTGCTTTCCACAATCAGATGACCGTAAATATTAGGCAGTTTCTCTTCTAAGAGTCTTGATATATTGACATCGGTATGCTGCGTATTTGGGTCATGAAAGTCAGGAAATCGGTAGATCTCTTTAAGAAAATGATCTTTATGCAAACCAGTAATGTCATGTACCCATTCAGTATCTGTACATGGGATTACTCCGCACTGTATCGGTTTTATATAAGAGCCTTTAAGGCCAAGGGTAAGTATTGCAGAAACTAATGTCTTTCCAACGCCAGAGTCAGTTCCAATTACATAAAGTTTTTCAGGAAAATCGATCATAGTGCCCCTTTAATGAAATAGTTAAAAATAGTTTAGCACGGTAAAGATTATTAGGGAATAACCATTGAAGATTTTTCTTTTCAAAAAAAAAATTTTCTTTCAAAG
>CAMCSI010000082.1 GCA_945877885.1 Chlamydia trachomatis | reverse complement strand
CCAACTTATGAAGAACTGATAGATATGCTGAGAGAAAAACATGAAAATCGCGAGCAATCCCGATTGACAAGATTAAAACAACAGGAGCAGTTATTAGCCGAGTACAATAGAGGTTAAAAAAATGTTTTGGTTAATATGACTTTGTCAAGTTAAATTATTCTAATTACATGTCGGTAATGATTGATGCCACTACTGTAACTGCTTTCTACGACAATTTAATGATCTATTTAGAAACTTTTTTAGAGGATGATTATCTAACTTCATTAAAGACCTCTATTTTGGATGCGCTCACAAGTAATGCAGCGAATTCAACTACAGGGATGGCAAGAATAGAATTTATCCTTGCCTGTAAAGATATACTTGCATTGCTATTACTCTACACACCAGATAAAATAGCCTATTTTCAAACATCGTTTGAAAGGTTTATCAAAATAACTTTTTCAAACTTGACCACCTATAGCACACAAATGGAGTTATCTGGAGCTGCAACATTAACCTCCACCGTATCGACAAATTTTGGGGTGACAGCCATTCCATTAACGCCACAAGATTCAGCAAAATTTATAGATTATGCATCTACATTTTTTCTCATCTATCCATTTACAACGGACCAGATAACTACGATTCAAACTGCAATGACGAGTTACTTTACTAACCTTATATATCCTGCGGGGATAAGTACGGAAAAGGTAGGGTTAAGCGCGGCTCAAGTAGGTGGTGCATGGGAAGCCTTTAATAAGGCAGTCGTAGGAGTTTTTCTTCTTATTGGAATCAATGGTATAGATGCAAGATATACACAGGAGCAATGGCTAGCACTATTTAAGACCTCATTTACCAATAATACTACCGTTTTATACAATGCAAGTATTCAAAAAGTTTTGAGTGCAAAAGCATATTTTGATTCCTGGGATATTGAGGATGTTTATATAACAAATCCCCTTGTTCCAACAGATCTCATTCAACCGCTTGCGGGTAATTATCTTTCTGATTGGTTAAATGATTTCATAGTAAAAATCACCCCTAGTGTTGGGGAAATTACTGCAAGCATACTAAAGATGGGCGTTACAGATATAATTAAAGCAGGTAATAACGAAGTCTATCAGGCAGGGGTCTTAAGAGGATGGGCAGTAACTGGCCGAAATTTTATTCAAATAGGTATTGAGATTTTACTTTTCCTTAAAAAATTTATGGAACAACAAGATTCTGATGAGGTAGCCTCTTATTTAACATATTATTTAGTAACTATTCTTTACGTATCCTCTTATTTGGATTATTTTTGGAATGCAATAAATATTGCGGTCATGGTTATTATTGCAATTATAGTGATAATATTAACAGTAATTACTGTTGGTGCAGCTGCAGGAGTATTTGGAGCGGTAGATGCAGCAGTAGAGGTAACAGATCTTGTGATAGAAGGGGTAGATGCAGCTACTGCTGTGGGGGACGATGGAGAAGCAGTATATACACCACTATTAGCGTCTATTAAAGCAGTAGCACCGGCAATGACAATTGCAGCAGATGTTGTAAGTGTTGTAGGTCTTGGAATTTCGACGCTAGGAGCTATTGCTGGGTTAGGTGGGTGGGGTTATTATACAGCAGTATTTATAGAAAATGCTGGACTTACAGAAAATCCTTACGGAATAGAAATGAATTGGGGTGATGAATCTTCTTGATGATTTGGGTTAGAGGGTTTTTTCTTGCATGAATCGCTTAATAATAGTATGGATTCAATTAACTTTAGACGCTTAAATAAATATAATATCTTATATTGAAAAAAGTCACATTAACCAATATTTTTTTTAATTCAAATCGTGCACTTCAAATTACAATCGGCGGTTAAGATAACCTTAGGGTTACAAAGGAAACTTGTGAAAGTTCATTTTTTAAAATATTTTTTATTTTTATAAGATAAAGCTGAAGCAATTTCTATTTTAAGATGGTTTTTTCGAGCTCTTTTTTGAGTATCTGTAGAGTCTAAATCTTTCGTAAAGGGTGAGCGATTTCCTTCCTTCTTTACTGATCTTTTCAAGGCAGGCGTTGATAAAGGCTTCTTCTTTTAAAATCGCTTTTCCTGTTCTGATGTCGTATATGTTACTTGCGCTTGTATATTTTTCAAGCTTAGTGGATCGAAATAGGGATTCGATTTTCCCGCCTGAAAGGCTGATTAGGGCCTGGTCAAAGGTTTTCATGCACTCGTAGGGGCTTGCTGTTTTCCAAAAAAAGACTATGTAGAGATAGGTGGTGATCGATGCGGTGAGGGTTGCAAAAAAATGGACGTAGTCACCGGCCGATAGGTTCATTAGAAGCATCATGCTGATAAGTGCTGGCACTGCATATTTAGCTTTCATTGAGGAGGCAAAAAATAGCAGAAGATCGAGCTTTGGGAATAAAAATACAGTAGCGATTAATAAACTATACAAGGCGGCAGTTGGTCCTGCGTAGAGATGGGTAGCTCCAAAGTGGGCAATGGTGAGATAGGCGGCAATGCCCGAAACAAATCCTGAGGTTAGAAAAAGAGATAAAAATTTCTTTTCCCCTTTATGATAGATTATTACACTTCCCACTCGATTTAAAATCATTAAACCAAAAAAAACATTGATAAAATAAAAAATATTAATACCCGAAAAGGCAGGGTAGAAAAACATATGGGTGATAAATTGAAAATAGTTAAAATTTGAAACACTATTTAGTTGGATTGAAAGCAGGCTTGTCAGCTTTGGAAAGGAGAGTAGAGAGGGGAAGATATTATGTAAAGTGCCCGAAAGGACGCTCAATGTGGTGATAATAATTGTAAGAATCTTTATACTTTTAGGGGGTTTCATCGTCTATCCTTCTCAAATTACTTACTATTATAGCAAATCTTTAAAATGAAAACAACTTTTCCTTGTATTTTAGTGAAGTATCTTATATTGTTATGTCCACTTTTTATGAATTAGGAGAAATTATGAAAGAGAATATTCACCCAGAATACCGCCAAGTGTGTTTCATTGACATGAGCACAGGCAAAAAATATGTTTGTGGTAGCACAGTTAAAACATCAAAAACGACAGAATATGAAGGAAAGACTTACCCAAGTGTAAACGTATCTATTTCTTCTTCTTCTCATCCATTCTTTACTGGAGATTCAACATTTGTTGACTCAGAAGGTCGTGTGGACAAATTTAAGAAAAAATATGCTAATAAGCCTGCTGCAGCAACAGTAGCACCTGCAAAAGTCGAAGAGAAAAAACCGGCTGTAAAGAAATCTAGCGCCAAAAAAGGGGCGTAAGCAAAGGTTTTTTAAATCTTTTCTAAAGGCAAGCTACTATGAAGACAAAAGTAAAAGGGATGTTATCGAAGCTTCCAGATTTGGAAAATAAGATGGGCGACCCTTTGGTCCTTTCCGACCGAAAAAAGTATCAAGAGCTTGCCTCTGAACATAAGTATTTAGTAAAACTTAAGGCAAGATGGGATCGATTAGAGTCTATTGAAGCTTCGATTAAAGATGATAAAGATTTTTTACGAACAGAAGAGGATCCTGAGCTTTGTGCAGATATTGAGTCAGAGCTAATTGCTTTACAAGCTGAGCATGAGGCTTTGCTAAAAGAAATTGAGGTGGTAATCATCCCTCCTGATCCAAATGATAGTAGAAATACCATTGTGGAGATTCGAGCGGGTACTGGTGGCGATGAGGCTGCGATTTTTGTGGGCGATTGCGTCAGAATGTACAGAAACTATGCAACTACCAAGGGGTGGAGTTTTGAGACATTAAGTTATACAGAATCTGAAGTGGGTGGTTTTAAGGAATATCAATTTGGATTAAAAGGTGATGGGGCGTACCGTTTCACTAAATATGAAGGTGGAACACATCGGGTGCAGCGTGTACCAAAGACAGAGACTCAAGGGCGCGTTCATACTTCGGCAATTACTATTGCGGTCTTAATTGAGCCTGAAGAGGGTGAAGAGATCAAGATTGATGAAAAAGATCTTCGTGTAGATACTTATCGATCCTCAGGTGCTGGTGGTCAGCACGTTAACACCACTGACTCAGCTGTTCGGGTAACTCACCTTCCAACGGGACTTGTTTCCTATTGTTCTGGTGAAAGATCTCAGCTTAAAAATAAAATCACTGCGATGCGACTTCTTCAAGCTCAGCTTGTGGAAAAAGAGCGTTTAGAGAAGGAAAAAGAGGTATCTGCAGCAAGATCGGCTCAAGTGGGTTCGGGAGATCGTTCTGAAAGGATTCGTACTTATAACTTTCCTCAAAATCGATTAACCGATCATAGAATTGATCTAACGTTGTTTTCTTTAAATGAGGTGATGGATGGGGATCTTGACCAGGTGATTCGTCCTTTAGTAGCCTTTTATTATCAAAAGAGATTAGAGTTTGATGGTACTTAGTCCAAAGGATCAAAAACCTAGAGCTTATATTGATGGTGAGGTTGAGTTTTACGATCTCAATCTTAAAGTGTCACAGGCCTGTTTAATACCCAGGTTAGAAAGTGAGCTGCTTGTTGAAAGGGCTTTAAAGAGATTTCCTCAGGAAGGAATCATTTTAGATTTATGCACAGGAAGTGGCGCTCTTGGTCTTGCGATTAAGAGACAAAGACCTTCTTTAAAGGTTGTTTTGGCAGATATTTCCAAAGAGGCGATTTCTCTTGCTTTGGAAAATGCAAAGAGTAATGCTCTTATCGTGGAAATTTTTTGTGGCGATTTTTTTGATGCTGTTTCGGGGATGAAATTTGATGGAATTATTTGCAACCCTCCCTATATTACAAAGGATGAGTATCAATTATTGCAAAAAAGTGTAAAAGATTATGAGCCTAAGATTGCCCTTACAGATGATGCAGATGGGCTTACTTTTTATCGCAGGCTTGCGGTAGAGGCTCCTTCTTTTTTACGTGAGGGGGCATATTTGTGTGTAGAGATTGGAAAAGATCAGGCAGAGGCTGTTTTAGCTCTGTTTTCCGACGAAATTTGGGTGAATAAGAAGGTGGAAAAGGATTACTCATCGCATGATCGATTCTTTTTTCTTGAAAAGAGGGTAAGGGGGCTTTAAATTAGTTATATGTTTAGTGGATTAACAGACAAATTTCAAAACATTTTCAGTAAGTTTCGATCAGAGAAAACTTTTACTGAAGAGAACATCAAAGAGGCGGTAAGTCAGGTAAGGCTTGCGTTGCTTGATGCAGATGTAAACTATAAGGTCGCTTCCCATCTTGTAAAGCAGATCAAAGAGAAGATTATTGGGGAAGAGGCTTTAAAGAATATAAAAAAAACAGATGCCTTCATAGATATTGTTCATCAAGAGTTAATTCAATTGATGGGGAAAGAGGAGCATTCTCTTTCTTTTAAAGGAAAGCAAACAAAGATCCTTTTATGCGGCCTGCAGGGTTCAGGAAAGACTACCACTTGTGCAAAGCTTGCAAAGTATATTAAAGATGAGCATAAAAAAAGTATCACCCTAGTGGCTCTTGATCTAAAAAGGCCTGCAGCGGTCAAGCAGCTCCAAATTTTAGGAAAAGAGGTGGAGGTAGAGGTCTTTGCAAAAGAGGGCGAGAGCGACCCTCTTAAGGTGGCAAATGCTGCATTATCTATTCATACCGATGTGGTTATTTATGATACTGCAGGAAGACAGACCCTTGATGAAGATTTAATGGATGAACTTGCTTCGATAAAAGCTATTGTAAAGCCAGATTATGTGATTTTTGTAGCCAATTGCGGCAGTGGTCAGATGGCGGTAAATATTGCTAAATCTTTTGATGAAAAAATTGAGCTTTCAGGATCGATCTTAACCATGCTTGATGGATCTGCAAGGGCAGGGGCTGCTATTTCTATTAAAGAGGTCACAGGCAAACCTCTATACTTTGAAGGGGTGGGGGAAAAAGTTACCGATTTTCAGGTGTTTAATCCAAAATCTATGGCAGATCGGATTCTTGGAATGGGTGATGTGATCAATTTAGTGAAAAAGCTGAAAAAAGAGATGAGCGATGAAGAGTCGGAAAAAATGGAAGAGAGGGTGAAAAATGCCACCTTTACTTTTGATGATCTGCTAAAGCAAATGAAGATGATGAAGCGTATGGGATCGTTAAAAGGTATTTTTGGTATGATGCCTGGGATGGGAAAAATTAAGGATCATGATTTTTCCGAAGGCGAAGCTGAGATGAAGATTTTTGAGGCTATAATTTTTTCTATGACGAAAAAAGAGAGGCTTGGAATCGATGAAATCACCATGGGACGAAAGAAAAGAATGGCAAATGGGGCGGGGGTTTCTTTAGGTGATGTCA
>CAMCSI010000081.1 GCA_945877885.1 Chlamydia trachomatis | reverse complement strand
AGCTTTTGCAACCACAATTTGAGCAATTCTCATCCCATCTTCAATGATAAACTCTTCCTCAGATAAATTAATTAATATTACCTTTAACTCCCCGCGGTAGTCACTATCGATCGTTCCTGGTGTATTTAAGACTGTTATCCCATGTTTAGCAGCAAGACCGCTTCTTGGTCTAACTTGGATTTCATATCCCAGCGGTATTTCAAAATAAAGCCCTGTTGGTACAATGGCTCTTTTTCCTGGTGCTAAAATGATATTTTCCTCAAGTTTTGCTTTAATATCAGCGCCAGCTGCTCCTGCTGTTGCATAAAATGGAATTTTATCCTCATCACCTTTTACCCGTATTATTTCATTATCTTTTTTCATCCCGTTCCTTCCTTTTTTGAAACATCTTTATAAAATACAAAATTCTATTTTTTAACTCAGCCCTTTCTACAATTTGATCGATCATCCCATGCTCTAACTGAAATTCCGATTTTTGATCGTTATCGTCAAGCTTTGCACCAATTGTCTGTTCAATCACACGTGGACCTGCAAACCCTATCAACGCTTTTGGCTCTGCTAAAATAATATCTCCGAGTGATGCAAACGAGGCAAGCACCCCTCCCATCGTAGGATTTGTCAAAATAGAAAGAGTAAACCCTCCCTCATTTGCATGCCGTTTTAGTGCAGCAGACGTTTTTGCCATCTGCAATAAAGAAAACATCGATTCCTGCATCCTAGCGCCGCCTGAGGCTGAAAAAATAACAAGTGGAAGAGAGTTTTTTGTCGCATATTCCACTAACAGAGTAAGTTTTTCCCCTTCAGCCCTTCCTAATGATCCACCCATAAAGGAAAAGTCCATCACAGCAAGCGCAATTTTTTCCTCATAAACCTGAGCAGTACCTGTTGTGATACTTGATCCTTTATTTGTCCTTATTTTAATTTCTTCTAAGCGCTCTTTATAACTTTTAGTATCATAAAATCCTAAAAGATCTTTTGCTTCAATATTGGTAAATAACTCATTAAAACTCCCTTCATCGACAGTAATAGCAATTCTTTCCTCTGCAGTTAACATAAAATGAAAATTACACTTTGGGCATACTTTAAGTTTTTTACATACCTGTACTTCATGAAGCATTTCCTTGCAGCAAATGCACTTACTCCAACCGGTAAATGTAGGTTTAGACTTTGTCGAAAGCTCCATTAGACTATATGAAAACTTTTTTCTTTTAAAAATCTATTTTCCACTTTTTTCCAATCTACCACTTCCCAAAAAGCTGCAATATAATCAGGTCTTTTATTTTGATACTTTAAATAGTAGGCATGCTCCCAAACATCTAACCCAAAAAGCACCCTTTTTCCGCAAAGTGGATGATCTTGGTTATGACGTACAATAATTTCTAAGTCGGTAGATTTTTCATCGTAAACAAGCCATACCCATCCACTACCAAATAATGTAGTGGCCGCAAGAGAAAATTTTTCTTTAAACTTATCAAAACTTCCAAAACCCTTATCTATCAATTCTGCCAGATGCTCCAGTGGACCTTTGCCATGATTTTTTCCTAAAATGTTCCAAAATATCGTGTGGTTATAAAATCCACCCGCATTATTCTGCACAGCAGGTCTAAGATCTGTCAAAAGCACTGTTTCTACAGATTTACTTTTATCATGATTCAATGCCTCCAGCGCTTTTGTAAAGTAGGCATTATAATGCTTTGTGTAATGAATCATCATGGTCTCTTTATCAATAAACGGCTCTAAATGATCATATCCGTATCCTAATTCTCTCATCTCCCAATCCATGGCACTCTCCTTTTACATAATCTAAATAGTTTATCAGACAGATATCTTTTTATCAATTTTTTTCATCTTATGATCAAGATAGTATTTCACTCGGCACCTAGTCATCAGACCTAGTGCGTGAACCTCCAAATAAAGAGGAAGATCATCAAAAATTTCAAAAAAAGCATCCACAGAAACTGGGGCTGTAAACACTATTTTATGAAAATCTGCTAAATTTACTTCATAATAAGGTCTCTCTTTGATCAAGTCATACAAAATAATCACTTCGTACGAAACAAGCTTTTCCACTAAATAATGGATCAATTTCGGCTTTGTAACCGCTGTTTGAGGAAGTAAAATAGTTGCATCTTCTAAATCAAGGGTTTCAAGCAATCTGATCACCCCCTCCTCTGTTTCATCACTACCAACATAAGCTACGTAAACACCCTCTGACTCTAAAGCCTTTAGCGTCGATCTACCAATTGCAAGCAAAAACACAGGCTCTAAATGCTCCTTTGGGACCCCTAATTCCTTCATCGCACGAAAAAATGACTGCACTGCATATTTTGAAGTGAAAAGAATATGAGTATAGGAATAAATTTTTGCAAAGGCCTGCTCTATTTCTTTGCTATGCACATTTCGTATTTTCATCGATATCAAAGGATAATGAAAAATACATTCGCCTTCTAAATAACCTTCTGGATCAATTCCTGTATAGATAATTTTCTTTTCCAATCGTACCCGCTATTGCCTTTTGAATTTTTTTATAATACTTTATCTATTTAAGTAATAAATGTATAGCTTGATGAATTGTTTCCACCTCAATAATTTCAAGACCACAGATGTTTTCTAGGTTTTTGCTGCACTTTGGAATCACAACACGTTTAAAACCAAGACCTGCAATCTCCTTTAAACGATTTTGCATTTTTTGCACCCCTCTGATTTCCCCGCCAAGACCCACCTCTCCAATTACGACGGTATCTGAACCCACACTTTTATTTGTAAATGAGGAGGCAATTGCAAGAGATAATGCCAAATCCACCGCAGGATCCTTTACTTTTAATCCACCAGCAATGGATAAAAACACATCATAGTTAGAAAAATGCATCCCCACCTTTTTTTCAAGCACCGCAAGAATGATAGCAAGCCTTGTAGGATCAAAACCACTTGCCTTTCGTGCCGATACTGCAGAGGAAGATGGAACTACCAATGCTTCAATATTAATAAATATAGGCCTAGAGCCCTCTAAAATTGTCCCTATCACGCTTCCTGCCTGCGGGCTCTTTCTCTTTTCTAAAAAGATCATCGAAGGATTTTCCTCCTCCTTAAGCCCTTCTTCTCCCATGGAAAAAATGGCCATCTCCTCACTTTTCCCAAATCGATTCTTCTTTGACCGAAGCATACGAATTTCAAGATCTCTATCTCCTTCAAACTCAAGAACTGTATCTACAATATGCTCAAGCACCTTAGGACCAGCAACATCCCCTCCCTTGGTCACATGTCCTATGCAAATAGTTGTCACATCAAGCTCTTTTGCAATCTTCATCAAAGAAATGGCAATATCTTTTACCTGAGCAACCGATCCAGGCGGCGATGAAAGCTCCTCTTTATGACAGATTTGTATCGAATCTAAAATCATAAAATCGGGCTTAAGAATCTCTACCTGCTGTACAATTTTAGTAAAACTTGTCTCTTGATATAAATAGAGCTCTTTATGCTCTGCCTTCACCCTTCTTGCACGTAAAGCTGCTTGTGATAAAGACTCTTCCCCAGAAACGTAAAGCACCTTTTTTCCATTATCTGCCAAATGCTTAGCCATTTGTATCATAAGGGTAGACTTACCAATGCCGGGCTCACCCCCTATTAAAGTTAACGACCCCTTCACAATGCCGCCGCCAAACACCTTATCTACTTCTTTAAACCCAGAGGTAAACCTCTCTTCTGCACCAATTTCAACATCTGTTATGCGGGTAGGCTTTTGAACTGTTTTTCCAGTGATAAGGTCTATAGAAAGCTTTGCTTCTAAAAATTTTTCAATGGTATTCCATGATTTACACTCTGAACAATTGCCCGACCAATTACTTTGCGTATTACCACACTCTGTACATACCCATGAACTTAAGACTTTTGCCATATTTCACCTCATTTAAAATAAAATAGAATAAAACTTTAACACTTAATTGAATAGAAAATTCTATTGTATTAAATATTTCGAAACAATAGTCATTAATTATCGATATAATTATGGTTTAATATGAATAAGAACATCTTAATTACTGGAGGACGCTTCCCTTCCGCCTTAGATTTAATACGCAATTTGTCAAAAAGTGGCAATAAAGTGATGGTTGCTGAAACCACATTAATGCATTACTGCTCTACTTCAAAAGCAAATGCTAAAAACATACTTATTGAAAGTCCTCGAGGAAATGAAGAAAAATACATCAATAAACTCTTAGAAATTATTGAAGCAGAAAAGATTGATCTATTGATCCCTACCTGGGAAGAGGCCTTAGTAATTTCAAAATATCTGGACAAATTCCCAAAAGATCTACCCTTTACCTCAGATTTTTCTTTAGTACATGCCCTGCATAATAAATGGGAATTTTTTCACCTAGTTAAAAAGCTTGGTTTTAACACCCCAGCTACGATGCAAATAACTAAGGAAGAAGATTTAAAATCTATCCCTTATTCCTCCTTTTATTTAAAATATAGCTACTCTCGTGGCTCAAATGGGACCATACACGTCAAAAAAGGCGAATCATTACCCAAAGTTGAGTTATTCAGTGGTAATAGTGTCCTTGCGCAAGAGGAATTAAAAGGAAGACCTTACTGCACTTACTCAATCTGCCATAAAGGGGAAGTTAAAGCCCATGCCACTTACCCAGTACACTATGAAAGATTGGCTCCAACTATCTCAAGAGGACGCTACTGCTTTTCCTTTGAACAAGTGTATCATGATAAAATTTTGGCAACAATTGTTGATTTTGTTAAAAAAACAGGTTATACAGGGTCGCTTGCCTTTGATATCTTCGATGAGGCGGGGGAAATTTATTTTCTTGAATGTAACCCAAGAATCACCTCTGGATTAACCCTTTTAACGTCTCATCAAACTCTTGATAGAGCTTTTTTTAACTGTAATGAACCCATGCTCCAGCCAACAGAGGGAGAAAAAAAGCAAATGCTTTGTCCCGCCCTATTTTTCGGAACAAAATCTGCCATTCAAAATGGCTCTTTTATACCCTATCTAAAAACCCTTCTTACCACTTCCGATCTTATTTTTAGCTTAAAAGATCTAAAACCCTTTTTCTTTCAACCTTTTATTGGAATGTATCAAATTATTTTAAAACATCGACATAAAAAGGGGGCTACCTCTGCCTTTTCCCATGATCTTGATTTTGAAGGATAAGTTTGCAAAATAGATAAAGAAATGGTAAACTTGTTGGATGAAAAATATTCTATTCCACTTTTTGCTTATTTCCTCTCTATATTGCATCCATATTGATAGGGAAGAAGATCTTGAAAAATGTATAGCTTTAGCACACAAATCCGAATTTTCTGCAGTTGGCTGGGTGCATACCAAAAATCACTGCTTTACAGGTACACTTATCCATCCAAGGGTTGTGGTAACTTCTGCCCACTTGCTAAAAAACCCAGAAGAGCTCCGCTTTAACATTTATATTTTTAATAAATTTTTTTGTGTATCCGGAAGAGCTGTCATTCACCCTACCTATCTAACGATGAAGGAGGAGAATAATTTAACGGAAGAAAATCTTACCTCTGAAGTAGCTCTGATTATTCTAGATGAACCATTGTACGGAGTTAACTACCTAAAACTTCCCACACACTCTCAGAAGGAAACCAAAGCAATGTATGCAATAGGATTTGGTAAGTGGAACCATCAAAGTTCTGAATATATTAGCCAATCAAAACTTGGCTGCACGGTTTATATAGAGCATTATACCGGTCTGTTGATGGGAGCATCCTCTTTAAATAATAAATATTTTCCATTATCTGGACATCCAACAAACAATGAAGATTTCGGCTGCCCTCTCATCTCTGCCGATGGTAATTATACCCTCCAAGGAATTTTTAAAAATCATATTATACAGAAGGAAGACTCCTATTCATTCTATATCGACCTATTTCCACATGTAAAGTGGATAGAAAGCACGATTAAACAATCTCTACAGGAAAAATAATCTCATGAAAAAACTACTTATTCCATTTCTACTGATCGGTTCGCTATTTGGGATTTACATAGACAAGGTGGATGACTTAAAAAAACATATTGACCTTACAGCAAAGAAAAACTTTGCCGCAATTGGGGTGGTTTATTCTGATACTGGTTATGGCACGGGCACTTTAATTCATCCAAATATCATTTTAACCGCCGCCCATGTAGTAAAAGATCAAGAAAATATTAGGTTTCAAATTTACGTCGATGGAAAATATATCGATCTTGCCGCAAGAAGTATTTGTCACCCAAAATTCAGTGGAGCAGCTAGCCCAAATATTGCACATGAAGATATG
>CAMCSI010000080.1 GCA_945877885.1 Chlamydia trachomatis | reverse complement strand
AAGCGGGCAAAAGCTGTGATCACTAATCCAACGCACATTGCCGTTGCCATCGAATATGATGCCGATAATGAACCTGCACCAAAGATTGTAACAATGGGGCTTGACATTGTAGCCGAGGAAATCATAAAAGTAGCTGTGGACAATGATATCCCTGTTATGCGAAATGTTGAGCTTGCCCATATGCTTTATTTCAAGGGTCATTCTGGAAATTACATTCCAGAAGAGGCTTATGAAGCTATTGCAGAGATCTTAAAGTGGATTGCTAAATTGGAACAAAAAGATACGGAAAAAGAGAAATTGGAGATCTTTAAATAATGAGTGATATAGTAGATAAAATTTTATACTTTTTTAAGCATTCCAAAGTTCTTAATACAGTTTCTAAATCAAGTGATTTGATGCTTGCCTTAATGGTTTTTGTCATTATCGCCATGATCATCCTTCCCCTACCCCCAGAAATTTTGGATGTCTTAATTTCTTTAAACCTTACTGCCGCCTTAATTCTTGTAATGGTTGCCCTATATCTTTCAAAAGCTACTCAACTATCTTCTTTCCCTTCTATTTTATTGATCACCACCCTTTTGCGTCTTGGTATTGAGATTTCAGCATCAAGGCAAATTCTTCTCAAGGCCTATGCTGGAGAGGTTATTTTTGCTTTTGCAAACCTTGTAGTGGGAGGAAACTTTGTAGTCGGTGGTATCATCTTTTTAATTATCACCATCGTGCAGTTTATTGTTGTGACAAAAGGTGCCGAAAGGGTGGCCGAGGTTGCCGCAAGATTTACCCTTGATGCTATGCCTGGTAAGCAGATGAGTATTGATGCTGACATGCGATCTGGGATTATTGACTCCACACAAGCTCGTCAACTTCGTCTTAACTTACAAAAAGAAAGTCAGTTGTACGGGGCCATGGATGGAGCTATGAAATTTGTTAAAGGAGACGTTATTGCCGGTATCATCATCGCTATGATTAACATTATTGGTGGTTTAATTATCGGGATTACGATGCACGGAATGAGTGCTATGCAAGCGGCTCATACCTATACTCTACTTTCTATTGGTTCAGGTCTTGTCTCTCAAATTCCATCTCTTATCATCTCTCTTGCTGCAGGTATTGTGACAACCCGTGTATCCTCTGGGGATGATTCCAATGTTGGTAGCGATATCTCTCAGCAATTATCACAACATCCAAAAGGTTTAATGATCGCAAGTATCATGATTATTGGAATAGGTATTGTCCCTGGGTTTCCTACCTATTTATTTGTAACTCTTGGTGGATCGCTCCTTGCTTTTGGTATTACAAAGCAAATTATTACCAAAAGAAAGATTGCCCTGGCAGCTGCTGGGGCTGGATCTGTGATGGAAACAGGGGCCGATGGAGCCACAATGATTCGTGGGGGCGGAGATGAATATGCTCTTACCCTTCCTGTAATTTTAGAAACAGGGGCCATTATTGCAGACCTTGTTAAAAAGGATCGTGAAGGGGGCCGTTTTATTGAGGAAAAGATCCCAAAAATGCGCGCTGCCCTCTACCAAGATTTAGGTATACGTTTTCCAGGTGTACACGTTCGAACAGATGCCCCAAGTCTTGGCGCCGAAGAATATGGAATCTACTTAAATGAAGTCCCTTTAATGCGTGGACAGATTATTCGTGATCATGTGCTTACCTCTGAAACAGAAAAAAACCTTCACCGCTATAATATTCCCTTTACAAAATCTAAAAACATCATGAACCAACCTGCGATTTGGGTGAATAAGGAGTACAAAACTATTCTTGATAAAGCAGGCATTAAGTATTGGGAGATTTTAGATGTTGTCATTTTACACCTTTCCTATTTCTATAGACAATATGCAAGTGAGTTTTTAGGGATTCAAGAGGTTCGTGCTATTTTAGAATTTGTCGAAAAGAACTTCCCAGATCTTGTTAAAGAGGTATCAAGACTTGTACCTTTACAAAAACTTACCGACATTTTTAGAAGACTTATCCAAGAGCAAGTCTCTATAAAAGATCTTAGAACCATTCTTGAAGCGTTAAGTGAGTGGGCGCAAAGTGAAAAAGATACCATTTTACTTACCGAATATGTAAGAACATCTCTAAAAAGGTACCTGAGCTATAAATATTCTAAAGGACAATCGATCCTCCCTGTTTATCTATTGGAGCCAGAAATTGAGGATATGATCCGTGGAGCCATTACCGAAACCTCCTCAGGGACATTTCTTCGTCTTGACTCAGACTCTATCCAGCTCATCTTACAGGCGATACGAAGTACAATAAAACCTACCTTACCAGGAAGTATCTCCCCTGTAGTACTTACTGCTATTGATGTTCGAAGGTTTGTGAAAAAGTTGATAGAAGGGGAATTTCCTGACTACGCCGTGCTTTCTACGCAAGAAATTGTTCCTGAAATTAGAATACAACCCTTGGGAAGAATTCAGTTAAGTTAATAATTTTGAGAGGTTTGAGTAAAGTGTTTTCTTTTACTTCCAAATTAACTTTAAGTATCCTATTTTTATTAATAGAAATCACATAACCTTAAAAAAAATGAGATATAAATGTCTGATGGTTCGCACGTTCCGGGAATAAGCTCTTCAAGCTCAAGCTCATCTGCTAAAAACATTCAGCAAGCTCTTGAAGCAGAGCTCGAATTAGACATAGCGGTAGCTGAGACAGAAACTTCATTAATGGAATCTGGGGATAACGCTTTGTTTGGCCCTATGTATCTTACCAAAGATTTTAAAAAGCTCGATGATCATTTAAAAAGGAACCCTACAAACGAATCAGAAGAAACTGAAAAGGATGATTCAATTCCCTTAAAACTGATCGATGATGTGACAAAACTTGCCCAAGCTTTAGAAGAAAAAAATTCTGAGATTAATCATAGAGCTCTGCTTGGCTTAAAAGCTGATATTAAAGAAACCGATGATGCAGAAATGATCTATGAAAAGGTAAGGCAGTACTATAAAGATGAATACCTTGCCGATGAGGTGTTAAAATTTCTTGAACTAACGACTAATCCTCACATGAATCTTGGAAGAAACATCCGTAAAGCTCGAATGCTTTTAAATGAACGTCATGAACGTGAAGTAAAATCTGGAAGAAATATTAACGAAGTGGCAAAAGAATTTTCGCAGCAAGGGCTCGGAACAACAGGTTCTTTACGTGATCTCTACCGTGAAGTGACTAAAGATCCAAAAGATCCGGCTACTTTATTTGATCAGTTAAATGAATCCTATGACTTTAATAATATGAAAAAGGTGTTATCCTTCCTCTTGCACTCTCTTGGAAGTGATATGAAATCAAAAGGCCCTTCCATTTCAAACTCAGAACTTGCTAGGCTTTTTTCTGAAACAAGAACGATGCAGGCTATTTTAAGCATTTATCGCTTTTTCTTGGGAAGAATGAGACTGATCAAAGAGAGTTTAGCAAGGGAAAATTTGGCCATACCTAAAAAGCTCACCTTCGAACTTCTTGCCAAACTTTTTTCAAAGTTTATCCAAGAAAGATACCCCTCCCCTGATAAAGTTCTTCGTATAGGAACAGAACTTGGTATTGATAATGAAATCCTTGCACAAATTATCATCTATACGCACTATAGAGATGCGTTAAGAGGGGTTTCTCCAAAACTTTTTGCAAATGTAAAACATCGTGGTGATCTTCTTATGTCTTTAATTGAAACAATCAGTGAGTTAGATGATCTTTTAGAAGACGAAGAAGATGACGAAGATGATGACGAAGATAAAGAGGAAAAAAAGAAGGGATGGTCAGATAAAGATACCGTCGAATAAGGAAATTTATGGCAGGATTTAAAGAATTGATTTCAGATCTTTCAGATCGATTACAAGCCGATCTATTCCCTGATTTGAATAATGTGGTGACATTAATTGTAGAAAAGCGGGTAAAATTTAATATTGAATCTGATTCTGTAGGGGAATTTATGATTCTTGGTGCCACAATTTCAGAACTTCCACCTGGAAAGTTTAGGGAAAATATTTTAAAAGATGCATTAAAGGCAAACTCTCAGATTAATATAAATCCTGGAGTTTTATCCTATTGCGGAAAAGAAAATACGCTCATTCTTCATAGTAAACTATTCATTCAGGGAACATCAGTAGATGAAATCATCAAACAGATGAAACACTTAACTTACAGAGCTAAAAAGTGGATGGATGCAATCGATGAAGGGCGGGCATCTCCTGATGATGAACTGCCTAAAAAAATTGGACTATCTGGTAAAGGGATGTTTGGGCTTTAATGGAAAATATAAAAGCAAGAATAAAAGCAAGTCACGTAAGAAAAGCTTGGGAAAAAATTGGGATAAAACATCATCATGGAATCAATATCCCCCTTTTTTCCATTCACAGTGAACAAAGTTGCGGGATTGGAGAATTTTTAGATCTAAAACTTTTGATCGATTTTTGTTCCTCGATTTCCTTTGATGTGATTCAACTTTTACCCCTAAATGATTCAGGTTTTGAAACAAGTCCCTATAATGCTGTCTCCTCACAAGCTTTAAATCCCATCTATCTATCCCTTTATGATCTTCCTTTTGTTCAAAATGATAAGGAATTAAAGGAAAAACTACAGGTTTTTAAAAAGCCTAAGGAAAAAATCTCCTACCATGCAACCCTTACCTCCAAACTTGCTTTTTTAAACACCTACTATAAAAAGTACTTTGAGAATTTTGAAAAAACCTCCCCCTATCTTTTATTTCTACAGCAACATCCATGGGTACATGACTATGGCTTATTTAAAACCTTAAAAGATGAGTATCATCATAAGGGTTGGTTTTCGTGGGAGAAAAAACATCAAGATATCACTCACACCTATAAAAAGGCGCTTATCCATGAGCGCTCTTTTGAAATAAATTTTTATATTTTTTTACAATTTCTATCCTTCACACAATTAGAAGAGGTAAAACAGTATGCTGAAACAAAAAAAGTGCTGCTAAAAGGAGATATCCCAATTCTTATTAGCCCAGAAAGTCTTGATGTTTGGCATGGAAGAGAAAATTTTAATCTTAAATTTTGCGCCGGATCCCCTCCTGATATTTTCACTCCAAAAGGTCAAAATTGGGGTTTTCCCATTTACAACTGGAGCCATATGGAAGAGACTAACTACACCTTTTGGCAAGATCGCTTAAAAACAGCCTCTTTATTTTACCATTTGTTCCGCATCGATCATATCATCGGTCTGTACCGAATTTATGCCATCCCAAGAAATCAGCGTGGTAACAAAGGAACCTTTAACCCAAATAGCCCCCCACTTGCCCTTATACAAGGGGAAAGAATTTTAGAAAAGCTCACCTCCTACACCTCTATGCTTCCTATCGGTGAAGATCTTGGAGTGGACATTGAATACATCAAAAAGTCACTATCCTCTCAAACAATTCCTGGAACAATCATCCCAAGATGGGAGAGGGATCATTTCGGCGATCATTCCTTCACCCCTTATAGTGAATACAACCCCTTTAGTCTTACCACCGTTTCTACCCATGATAGTGAAACCCTTACGCAGTGGTGGAAAAATAATAAAGAAGAGGTGCAACACTTTTGTGAAGGTCATGGAATGATCTATGAAAAAAAACTCTCACAGAAGCTGCGTTTGCAGATGCTTAAAGATAGCCATCAAAACAGTTCCTTATTTCATATCAATTTACTTTCTGAATATCTTGCGCTATTTGATGATCTAGTATGGAAAAACCCTAAGGATGAACGGATTAATCAACCAGGTACTATTTTACCAACTAACTGGTGCTATCGAATGAAGCCTTCTTTAGAAACTCTTATAGAACATACCCCTTTAAAAGAACTGATGTTCAACCTATTGAAAGATGAAAAGGGAGCTCACTTAAAAAAATAGAGCTTTTTCCTTTTATCCTAATAGGGTTGTCATTTTCATACTTATTCACCACTACAATGAGCTCTTTTCCTTGATAGCAGCGTCTATACCCTAACTGATGAGAAGATGTTTGCATAGGTTCATAAGTGCCCTCTAAAATAAGATCCCTATGCTCTTTTCTAAATTGTAATCCCCCAGCAAGTACATTCATTTTTAAACAAGAGCGATCCTTCAAGCACTGCTTACGAAGGGCAAAATCAACAGGGCGACGATTATCAGGGTCAACAAGATTTGCATTGATCAACTCCTCCCCTTGATAAATATCCATTACCCCAAAAAGGCCCATCTGTAAAACAAGTGAGGCAATACTTTTCATTTCCGCAGCTTTTATTACGCGCTCTCTAAAAGGAGTTAATTTGTTTATAAGAATTTGATCATCAAGCACTGATTCAATCCAAGCAGTCATATTCTTTTCAAAAGAATGATTTGGGTTAAGATGATCACTATA
>CAMCSI010000079.1 GCA_945877885.1 Chlamydia trachomatis | reverse complement strand
TGAAAAAAGAGAGTTCTTTTAAGATAGGGCTAAAAAACATCATCGATGCTGTGCAGAAAGATCAGATAATCTTAGATTCTGTAGATATGACTAAAATGCAGGAGCTTTTTATTGAGGCAATTGAAGAAAATAAAGAAAGTCATGCAACTGCCGTGTTTTTTGAAGTAGAGAGAGAAATCTCAAGAGCTTGGACCTACATCATGGAAAGTGAAAAAACATCAGCTGGTGCAAATAAAATTTTATTTACTGGGTATGCTGAATTTAGTAGGGAGTTAAAGCCTTATTTACCGCCTCTTGATTTAGAAGAGATTAAACTTTCGCCTCATTTAGAATTTAGCGTTTCACAGCTTAGCTCTTATGCTATTGAAATAGGGCTTGCGTTAGATCGAGTTGTTTCAGACAAACAAACGCTACAACTAGGAGAGGGAAGATTTATCCCGTTTGCGCAGAAAGAAAAGGCGAAAAAGTACCTTAATCGTTATCTGGGTCTTTCATTAATGAGTGCGATGATGATATTTTTGATGTTAAACACCTGTTTTATGAAAAAAAAGCTTCACTTGAAAAACAGGTATGAGTCAGCTGTTGTCGCCATTGATCATTTAGAAGGCGAAAAAAAGAGAAAAATTTCTTATACCCCTAAAGGGATGCTTGAGACTAAAAAAGCCCTTGCAGGGGTAATAAAAGGGCAAAAATTAAAAGATAAGATTGGGAAGGGACCAATGCCTTTTGCAAGCCTTGCAAAATTTTTAGCATCGTGTCAGTTTGAGCAATATCAAGTTGATGAAGTAAGTTATGAAGTGGTTAAAAGTCCTGATGAGAGTAGTCCATTACAGGAATATATTGTGGATGTAACGATTACATTTAATAGTCCAGAAAAGAGTTCCTTGGATTTGTTCAAAGAAAAGTTAATGCATCCTGATACAAGGTTAAATTTTGTTGAAGAGCCCGTAGTTTCGCAAATGGGAGATAAGGTCGTAATAAACATGAAGGTTATTGGATGAAAAATAGACTATATAAAAAATGGGTAGATTTTTTCAAAGCACCCGATTGGATGTTGAGAAAAGATCTTTTTGTACTAATTTTGTGCATTCCAATTGCTTATATTCTGGCAATTGCTGCTTTTACCATGAACGGTACTGCTAGTTTAAGGGAGCTTGAATCTGAAGTGGTTTATATGGAAAAGCTCCTTAATTCACGTGGCAAGGTGGATCAGCAGGATCCTAACATTGGTATCGACCAAGATTATGTAAAAACTGTTTTAGAAGAGCTAAAATTTTTATCTGAGGATAGAAACCAGCTTGCGTTGATTTGCTCTGAAGTGGATGACAAAGACATTTATCCAAAGGTAAAAGAGAGGCTTTTGTTTTTACAAAATGAATTTAATCAGCTGAAGTTTACCCTCTATGAAAAACCAGGTAAAGTTGTTTGGGAGCTAAAAAATAAAGTGGAAATGAATGGTGAGGATATAAAAAGAGTTGTGACGCTAGTAGAAGGGCAGGTGATGGAGCCGTTTTACCCAAACCCTCATCGTCCAGAAATGTATTTTACAAAATTTAAATTTAAACGAATGAATAAAGGTGCAACAGATTTATTTACTGTTGATCTACAACTATGTCAAAAGAGGTAATCTTGAAATCATCAAAAAAACTTGCACTTTTTATCCTTTTACCAGTTATTGCATTGGGGTGTCATACATCTGAGAAAGGAACTATTGTTCATCTTCAAATTGTTGACCGTAATGGTTATACAAAAACTGTGACAGATCCTGATCAAATAAAAAAATTTGAGTTTACCGATGTAAAAGGCTCATCACAACATGAAAAGATCATTAAGGTTTACGATAAAAATCAAGAAGGGGCCATTACTCTTTATCATGATAGTGGGCTACTTTGGCAATATCTGGAAACAAAAGGTGGAAGAGCTCATGGAGTTTATGAAGAATATGATAGAGCTGGAAAGCTTCATATTAAAAGTTTTGTGACCGAAGGAATTGCTGATTTAACCGATGAGGCAAAAACCTCCTGGGTATTTGACGATATTTCTACTGTTTATGATCCTAAAGGAAATATTGTAGCAAAAATCCCTTATCTTAAGGGCGTTCAAGAGGGAGAGGCTCAATATTTCTACACAAATGGGGCGGTAAAGACTAAGATTCCTTATAGCAAAAATAAGATCGTAGGACAGGTACGAGGGTATGATGAGCAGGGTAATTTGAATCTGATGATCAATTATTTAGATGGAGTCAAAGAGGGAGAGGCTTATTCTAATGGATCAATAGAGGCGGGAGCTTATGAAGAGGTGTATCGAAATGGAAGGTTAGTTTTTGGAAAGTATTTTGATACAGATGGTAAGCTCTACTCTGAAATAGAAAATAGTAAAGGGATAAAACCTATTTTTGAAAATGGGATTTTAGTAAAAACAGAGGAATATAACCAGGGAAAAATTCAAGGAGCAATCACAACCTTTAGAAATGATCGTACCATTGAGTCCTGCTATAGTGTGGTAGATGGAAAAAAAGATGGGGAAGAAATTGTTTATTACCCTGCAGCAATCGGAATTGAGCCTGTTAAAAAGCTTTTAATTAGCTGGAGAGAAGGGCTAATTCATGGCCGTGTATGTACTTGGTACCCAAATGGTGTTTTAGAAAGTGAAAAAGAGATGATAGATCATAAAAAAGAAGGAACCTATCTTTCATGGTATATGGATAGTTCGCTTATGATGGTAGAAGAATATCGACAAGATACCCTATTAAATGGTAAATATCTAAGGAAGGGTGATAATGTTCCAATTTCTCGTGTGATTGATGGCGTCGGTGATGCTCATATCTACGATAAAAATGGTCTTTTAGTACGTAAGATCACCTATTATAACGGTAACCCTATAGAGTAAAACTTGAAGCAAGAGATTCGAAATCATTATCTTTTAGAAAGTAAAGGCATATCGGATCAAAGGCGTATGGAGGCAAACTCAAAGATCTATGAACTTCTTAGAAAACTGACTGCCTCTTATCAAAATATTTTATCTTATAGCGCGCTAGAAGATGAGATTTGTCTAAACTCTTTTAATAAAACTTTAGCAGAAGAAAATCGTTTATCACTGCCACGAATTGAGGGGCCAGCCCTTGTCCCATATAGGGTTTTTGATATGGAAAATCAGTTGAAAACTTTTTCTCACCGGTTTTTAGAACCAGATCTTAGCTGCATAAAAACGGAGGGGATTGATCTTGTTATTGTACCAGGTGTTGTTTTTGATACAAAAGGGGGGCGCTTGGGATTTGGTAAAGGTTTTTATGATAAATTTTTAGAAAAGTACCCTGTCCACACCATAGGTGTGTGCTTTAAAGAGCAACTTTTTAACGGCATTTTACCACTTGAAAAACATGATATATGCGTGGGGAAATTATGCGCTGTTTAATGATTGCTGCTGTATCTGGTTTTTTATTCTCAAATGAGGTGATGATTTCCTATTTTGATAAGGCCGGCTATGCTGAAAATCATATTTATTTAGAAGATACGATAACAAAAGTAGAGAAAAAAGATATCGATGCTGGGTTTATGCTCTCTTTGTCTTACCCGGTAAATGATCCTAAATCTTCCCTCTGTATACTTGGAGGTACCTGCATTGCAAGATGGGAAGTGCCAAATGATGAAACCTATGCCTATTCAACCTATCTAGCAGCACGTCTTGCCCCCTTATCCATGTTTGGTATATCTCCATTTATTGAGCTAAGCCTTGCAGGTCCAACCTATCTTTCAAAGGCATTGCTAGGAGAGATTGATTTTGGATCAAGCATTGTTTATCAAAATTACCTAGGCATTGGCATTAAAGCCTTTTCAGTAGTTGCAGATGTAAAGATGATCAACTATTGCACCTCGCTTCCTACCGCCTTTACAAAAAATAGCGTAACACTTCCGCTCATCTTATCTATTGGCCTTACCTTTTAGCGTTGTTGGAAGGGAAGGGGGGTGTTTTTGGTGGGGGTATGAGTGGTAGAATCACTTTGTGTGCTTTTCCAAGTTTTACCGCCATCTTCTGTCCAGGAGGAATGTTCCTGCTTTTTCTCTTCCTCAGAAGAAGGTTTTGTGATCACATCACCATCTTCATCGGTAAAGGTGGTCTGATTTTTGTTTAAAGGCGTATCTTCATCATTTGCTCCAGAAAGTCGGCTTTCATTTTGAGAACATCCCCCATATTCACAAGGACTTTTTGGAGAGCCCCCATCATTTGTCCAAGTAGAGCCCCCATCATTGGACCAGCGGTTGGTACCATTTGTCTCGAGTCTTGATGATTTACTAAACCCCTTAATCTTTGGATTTTTTTTCATTACGCAAGATTTTGATCCAGCAGGTGACCCAAGTGCTGTAACTGTTGCACTCCGTGGCACACCTGTCCAGATGCCAAATTGCTCCACATATTCAGAAGTGTTTGGTTTCTTTTCATTTTTTGATCCTTTTGAAGGGAGGGTGCTATAGTCATAAGGGCGGGCTGACTCGCAAAGAAATATCACAGTTAATGGGGTGTAGGCTTGATTGGGGTTTTCATCGAAAGAGCCCTCTGGTATGTCATAGATGTACATTTGCCCTTCAATAAGATGAATGAGGGCCAAATGCTCACCATTTGCATCAATAATCTGCGCATTTAGTGGGTAGGCTGAGTCGTTAATTAAGGTTATGGCAAGGGGAAAAAGGGGTGTTATCACCCCCCCGAGGAGGAAAAAAAATAGTTTACTAATTATTTTTGTAGATAGGCCCATTTAAAATCCAAAAGTCCTAAGTCTGATAATTCTACATCATGAAGATCATCATCTTGTAAGTTAAGCATCGTGTAATGGAAAATCGGCAGCACCGGCATCGCCTCTATTAGTATTTTTTCAGCATTTTTCATTGCTAGAGTTCGATCTGCGAGAGATGCGCATGTATAGGTAGCCTCGATGGCGTTTGTGTAATCTAAGCTCTCCCAATTAGTATTATTTGTACCCACTGCTTTTGATTTAAACACCTCTAAAAATGTGATAGGATCTTGAAAGTCTGCCGTCCAACTACCACAGGCGAGTTGATAGTCCCCACGGGCGATCTTATCTAAATAAACTTTTGTTTCTAAAGGCTCTAATCGAATAGTTAATCCAAGGGTTTTTCTCCACTCATCTTGCAAGGCTGCAGCAATCTTATGGCTTCTTGTTGAACTTGGATAGGTAAGAGTTAAAGGGGGTATACTTTTTTTATTTATACCGAGCACTTTAAGGGCAATATTTAAATATTCTAAAGAATCCTTTTCAGATCCATCGTTAAAATAGGCATGCTCTTGTAACCCCATAGAAGTTGGCACAAGACCTGTTGCAACCTCAGCTCCGCCTTCTAACACATGTTCTATCAATTCTTTTCTATTAATTGAACTAGCTAAAGCTTTTCTAAAATTGGCCTCTTTTAAAGGATAGACATCGGTATTGGTTCTTATTAAATAGGTGCCCAGCAGAGGTTTTTTTTGTAAGCTACCACGTTCATTTAGGGTTTTAATCGCCTCAGGCGGGATCTCAGAATAGGGAGATCCAGTCCAGCTAAGCTCTTTGTTTTCAAACATTTTAAATTCAGTTTCTGCATCCACCATTACCATGATAATTTTTTCAAGCTTTACACAATTTTTATCCCAATAACGATCATTTTTTATCGCGATGAGTTCGTTAGTATGTTTCCAAGAAGCGAGCTTAAAAGGGCCATTGCAAACATAAGTGGATGCATCTGCATGCCAGAGAGGATTTTCCCCCGCAACCGACTCATTGATAGGATTAAAGATTGGTAGACAGATAAGTTTTGTAAAAAATGGTATAGGGTTTTCAAGTTCAACAACAAGGGTATAGTCATCTTTTGCATAAACTCCCAGCATGCTCACGGGTAAAGAGCCATCTTTAATTGCTTTTGCATTTCTTATGGGGAATAAAAGAGAGGAAGAAGGGGATGGGAAAGATTTATCTAAGGAAGATTTCCACGCATAGATAAAATCGTAGGCAGTTAGTGGATCACCATTTGACCAAAGGGTTTCCTTTAATTTAAATGTATAAATCAAACCATCTTTTGATAAAGTGTGACTTTCTGCAATTGCTTCAACGACCGAACCGTCTTTTCCTTTTCTATACAAACCTTCATTTAGAGTTTGAATGATGCTGTAGTCAGAAAGGATTCGAGCCCTTCTAGAATCTAAGCTTGCAGGCTCATTTTTTATATTAATTTTAAGTTCTTGTTTACAAGATTTTTTCTCAGATGGCTTAGTCGATGTAGTGCAAGAAATAAAAAGTAGGGCTGTTGAAAGTAGAGATAAATAAATCCTCGGTTTTACTTTGACCTTCATAAAAATGCCTAAATGGTTTGTATAATACAAACAATAAATAGTATAATGTTTCATATTAATACACAAATGATTTCAAAACGCTCTATTATTTTTTTAGGTAAGCCCATTTGAAGTCAATAGCACCAGTTTCTAATAAGATTAGATCTTGAAGGTCTTCATCAGAAAGGTTAAGCATACAAG
>CAMCSI010000078.1 GCA_945877885.1 Chlamydia trachomatis | reverse complement strand
CCACCCGGCAAGTTTTTTTAAATCGGTATTAATGAGCTCTTCAGAGATCACTTCCGTCACTTCTTTAACGCTATACTTTGGTGCTTTTTCAAGTAGTGATAAAATGGTCCCTTTTGCCGATCTTTTTTGAAGGGGTACAAAGACACGCGCTCCCTCTTTTGCCCGCTCTTTTAAATGATCAGGAACTAAATAGGTGAGGGGTTTATTTAACCCTTTATCTAAAAGTACAGTCACATAAAGGGGCATCTTAAGTTTCCTGGTTTTAGTTTTTAAGCTTCTCTTTTAAAAGATTCCAAAAAACCCTCTTTTTTTCTAAGTCACTTTTGATTTCTTTAAGATCATCAAATTCAATGGAGGGAAGATTTGAAGTGTTATAAATGGTGCTTTTTAAAATTAAGTGAGATGGGTTGTGTTCTGCGATTAAATCATCAAGTAGGGTTGTTAAGGTGACAAAGGTTGTTTTCATGATTCGAGAATTTACTGCATCGCTTATTTGCATCGCAAACTCTTCTGGATCCCCTTTTTCAATCACAAAAAGTGCATGTTTATTAAAGGGTTTTACAGCAAGTAAATTAGATGCTTGTAGTTTTTTATATTTTTCTTCCCAATCGGAGTAAAATTGATCTTTTTTCAGTAGGGGACTTTCTTCGATTTTAGCAGAGGGTTTTGCTACCTTTTTCACCTCAGTTGGGGCAATAGATACCTTTATCGCTATAGGGGGATTTAAAGGTTTTTTAGTGCTTAAATCAAGGGCTATACTATATCTATCTTGTTTTGTGAAAAAATATTCTATGCTATTAAAGTCTATCATATCCTTCTATTCCTTAAATAGGGCCTTTGCGTATGACTTTGCATCAAAAAGAGAAAAATCGCAAAGTGTTTCTCCAAAGCCTACGTAGACAATGGGTAATTCTTGTTGCTTATATATGCTTAAAGCAACACCACCTTTTGCTGTAGAGTCAATTTTTGTGAGAATAAGCCCTGTAAGCGGGATGAATTTATTAAAATTTTCCACTTGAGCAAGACAGGTTTGACCAAGTCCTGCATCAATGGTTAAATAAACCTCATGTGGGGCATCAGGATCTATTTTTTTCACCACATGATCAATTTTCTTTAATTCCTCCAAAAGCTCTGTACGAGATTCTAAACGTCCTGCTGTATCACAAATGATCACATCGTAATTTCCATGTTTTCCTTTACTGATCGCATCAAAAATTACAGCTGCTGGATCTTGACCGTGCTTTGCTAATACGATGTCGATAGTTAATGCCTTAGCATGAAGCTCTAGCTGCTCGGTTGCTGCTGCACGAAAGGTATCTCCACAAGCAAATAGCACCTTTTTCCCTGCATCTTTATATAACTTTCCAAGTTTTGCAATAGATGTGGTTTTTCCACTACCATTAACCCCTACCATGAGAATGACTTTAGGATTTAAGGCTTTTGGCTCTTTGCCTAATTTACCAATCTTTTTTTCTAAAATCTCAAGAGCAATGTCCTCTAATTTATCAAGGTACGCCTCTTTTGTGTGTGCTTCAAAATGTTCGATTTTTTTAATGAAATGGTCTACAACAACGTTTCCAAGATCTGCTTCGTAAAGAATTTCTTCCAGCATCTCTTTACGACCTTCATCAAGTGGCTTAGAAAAGAGGTTAGAAAGTCTTTTTGTAAAGAAAGAAGTTGTTTTAGAAAGGGCCTTTTTAAGAAAAGTAAACATGAAAATAGAGTAGCAGAAACGGTTTTTTAGCGCTCTGATTACTTTCTCTTGTATAAATTAGTGGAGTAAGATGAATAATAGGATCAAATTAAATTTGAAATAATTTCTTTAAAATGTTTAAATAAAAATTTAATATTACTTAGGAGTTTTTAGATGATAGCTGTAGCCTACAACATAGATCAACATTCAGAAATACCTGTCAGACTAACCGGACCCGCCCCCTTTGACACCTCAATAAGTTATTGTGTGCTTGAAAGAGGGGGCAGTAGTATTTCCACTCTTCCAACTTTGGAATATGTAAGCCCCTCACGAACCGAAACAAGGCTATTTAATGCTTATGCACAAAGTTTGGGATCTTCTATGCGACTTTTCTATAACCGGATTAGATTTTTAGGAAGAAGGGAGCATCTGTTTTCCCGTGATAATCCTACAGTAGAGCTCATAAGAAGAGTGCAGATTGAAAGAGCTGAACTTTTTAGGGGTAGAAATTCAGTCGCTTCCAATCCTTACTCTTGGAGACATAGATAGATGCTTGATCCTTTTTAAACCGGCTCGAAATGGAACCTTTTAGGTTGAGTGGATTTAGCCCCTTTTAAAATACCTTTTAACCCTTCATTTGGGGGTAAAAGCACCTCTTTATGATTAACTGCAACAGTTGAACGATTAACACCACTATTTTCTAAGGCTTGAAGCTCTGCTAATTTAAATTGAAAAGCTGCAAGGCGAGATTTTTGAAATCTTTCTTTGTGAGATCTAGTGTCACCGGAGAAATTTATTGATTCTTCAACTTTAGGATGATTTTGCAGCATCGCCCCCGCAGCGTCTATGTAGTTAAATGGAAGAACTGCCACTTTATCATAAAATTTAATTCTATGAGTTTTCGCCCTTGAATTATTTTTATCCCCTTCCTTTTTATATTGAGATATTACGTTTGTAATTGTAAGGATTAATTTTTGTGCAACTGTATTAAATTTATCTTTATTACCTCCATGAGCTTCTATAGTAAATTTAGTATGAATCAATTCAATTTTTGAGAATAATTCCTTTTGAACTTGCTCAAGCTTAACTGCAGCCTGTTTTTCAGTAATTAATTTACCTTCAAAACTTCTTTTAATATTCATTAAAGATTCAGTGATTGGGTCAAATAAGCCCTCTAACTGTTGATGTTTTACATCGCCATTAATCAGTTCTTGAAGGGCATGAATTACCACTTTATTCGCTTCTCTTATCGAATCAATATCTACGATAATATTGCTCGAAACCTCCCCAGGTTGATTTTTTATAACGTTAATTCTATCTTTTAAATTTTTAATTTTACACTCTAAGTCACCAAGAATACAGGCTCTAACTATAGCTAAGATACCTAAGGTGAAAATGGAGAGGATAATGTGACAAGGAGATTTTTGAACTACCCTTATAGAGTTTGCTTTAGTCTCATAATTATCTATCTTAGATTGGATTTCTTGTATATTGTTGCTGTTTTGCATAATGTATCCTTAAAATTAATTTTATGTTTAATGTTACATATTAATTATACCATTACTCATATATAAAAAAAGTGAATTTTATCCAAACAGCCGATATCGTAAAATTCTTGTATAAAATGCAGTTAAAACATACACTTTTTGCAAAAAAATATTTTAAGGATGTTTTATGAATGGAATAACAGATAGCAGTAGAGACTTACCAATAGCTTCAGCCGGTTACCCCGATACTACAGCTTTACCGGATGCAGCAGCTGTTGTTGCAACAAAAGTCGGGAAAGTTGCTAAAAGAAAAATGTTGGGTCCTATCCAAGGTCAAGCACCTAAGATTGCAAGAGTTGTCCCATCCTTAGAAGAATTATGTAGAAAGTTAGATTGGGAGCCTTTTACTTTTGAAGCTACAAAAGTGAAAGAAATTGCAATAAGTGCAAAAAATGGAAACAAGAATGCATTACTTTCTCTTGCATACCATTATTTAAGACAAGCAAGAGAGTGTAATCATACTTTAAGAAATTATGTATTTGCTTTATCTTTGTTTGAAAGGAAAGAGCTTGAAGATCATCCATATGCACTTTTTGCTCTAGGGGAGATGGCAGAAAAGGGGGAAGGGGATCCTGTAAATTATGAACGCGCTCTTACCATGTATAAAAAATCTGCTCAATTTGGACTGTATGACGCTAACATAAAATGCTATTTATCTTATAGTGATGGAGTGAAATTTCCAGTGGATTATGAGAGGGCACTTTTCTATATTAAAGCTGCTGCAGCGTTTGGGGATGAAAGCGCAGAAAAAAAATATGGACTATTGCTATTTAAGGTTCTTGAGGGGATGAAAAACCCAGACTATAAACTTGCATACACCTTATTAAAAAAGTTTGCAGATAAGGGCGATGCTGAATCTGCAGAATGTGTGGCAAATATGAAGTATTTTGGGAGCGGGGTGAAAAAATCCTTAAAAGAGGCAGGAGCATATTTTAAAATTGCTATCGAGGGGGGCTTTTTTGGATCCTATTATAACTTTTTAAAAAGTGCTCAAGATGGGGATATGCACGCGCTATATATTGTTGGAAGCTTTTATGAAAGTGGTATTAGTCTGCTTTTAAAGCAGGATAGGGAAAGAGCTTTAATAGCTTATGGACTTTCTGCGCATATTGGGAATGTATATGAAGGATTCAAAAAGGTGGAGGAGCTTTATTCTCGTGAGGTTGTGAAAGAAAATCCTACTAACCGACAAGGTAGTATAGAGGCAAAGAATCGATTAGATATGGAGGCAAAAAATATCATCGAGGCATTATTAGATCTTCAGACATCAGGGGAACCATTTCTTAAATTTGAAGATTCAGTGAAGGCGTTAGAAACTCTTTCAGCGACATCTGAAAAAGCGCGATTTTTTTTAAAAAATGTATCCATTTGCGGATCTAATCATTTCAACTCTCACGCAGGGGGAATTTATTTTCTAAAAGGTATTCAAAATGAGCTTTTAAAAGATGATACACCTTTTTCAGGTGCATTACTTGCAAAATTTGAGCGTATGAAGGGGGACTCTTCCATACCTTATGGAAAAGCTGAAGAGTATAGAAATAATAAAACGGCTGAATTTTCTATTCAGAAATTAGTAGAAATGTATCAATATGCTATAAGCTGCGGCTCTGAGAAGGCTATTATTAAATTAGTTAATTACTATATAGACAATTTACCGGAAGAATCATTTGAAATACCCATAAAGGCATTGACTTGTTTGGTTAAAAGATATTATTCAGAAGAAGCAAGAGGGGCGGGGTGTTTATTTTTCGATAATAATAAATCCTATATCGGAAAGATTTATCAGAAAATGTTTAATCATCTACAAGCTAATCCGAAAATAGAGGTCATCTCTGCGGCTTTACTTATTCAAATGAAGGAAGAATATGCAAAATATGAAAATAGTAAAGCGGAAAGAATCGATCTACATGAGAATTATAGCTCAGGATTAATAGATGCCTATTGTTATGATACACAACTGCAGTATGTTAAAAACTTATATAAATTTGGAAAAGTCTCAGATGAAAAATCCTTGAGGGTGCTTTTAAAAGTGCTTCAGAAATTTCCAAACCTTCTGTCTTCTGAAGAAGGGAAGAAAATAGATCAAACGTTAGATTCATTGATTTTTGATTTCAACCTAACCCTTAACCTACCTTAAACAACTCTTACTCAGCTTGTTGTTTAAGATTTAGAATTAACCTTGCTTGATAATAGCGGTTTTGCACTACTGAAGGGGAAGGAGTGTTGAACTATGAATATACATGAGTATCAAGCAAAAGAGATTTTAAAGCGCTATGGATTACCGATTCACAAGTTTGTGGTGGTGGAGGATAAGGGGGCTATTGATGATGCTATTAATGAGTTAGGTGTTGATAAAGCGGTAGTTAAGGTTCAGGTACATGCAGGCGGTCGCGGTAAAGCTGGCGGTGTAAAAGTTGCCATGAACCGAGCCGATATTAAAAAGCACACTGCTAACCTACTTGGTATGAAGCTTGTCACAAAGCAGACAGGTCCAAATGGTATTACATGCCACAAGGTGATGATTGCCGATCTTGCCGATATTGAAAAAGAGTTTTATTTCGGTATCATTATAGATAGAGACCGGGCCGTTCCTTTGATTATGTCTTCACGTGAGGGGGGGATGGAGATTGAAGAGGTGGCAGAAAAGACTCCTGAAAAGATTTTAAAGACCCCGCTTACCCCCTCTGGAGAGATAACAGATAAGCAGATTAATGAGATTACTGATTTTATGGGCTGGACAGGTAAGACAAAAAATCAGGGTAAAGAGATGATCAAGTCTATGGTTCGGGCTTTTATGGAGATAGATGGTTCTATCTTAGAGATTAACCCATTGATTCAAGATCCTAAAGGGGATCTATATTTACTTGATGCAAAGATCAGTGTTGATGATAGTGCTTTGTACCGTCAAAAAGATATTCAGCAGATGTATGACCCTACACAGGGAAGTAAAGCAGAGGAAAGAGCTCATGAGCTTGATTTAGCCTATGTTGCGATGGATGGAAACATTGGCTGTATGGTTAATGGAGCCGGCCTTGCGATGGCCACGATGGATATAATTGCAGAAAAAGGCGGATCTCCGGCAAACTTTTTAGATGTGGGAGGTGGCGCTACCAAAGAGAAGGTAATTGAGAGTTTTAAGATTATCTTAAGCGATCCAAAGGTGAAGGGTATTTTGGTGAATATTTTTGGTGGGATCATGAAATGTGACATTATCGCCGAAGGGGTAGTTGCAGACGTTAAAGAGATAAAGCTTAAGGTACCATTGGTGGTAAGGCTGGAAGGTACAAATGTAGAGCTT
>CAMCSI010000077.1 GCA_945877885.1 Chlamydia trachomatis | reverse complement strand
TTTGTAAGGCGGGAGAGTTTAAAAAATATGGTAAAAAAAAGAAAAAAAAGGGAGAGAAAAAAGATGTAAGCAAGAAATTTTTTAGAAACGATTTTCCAGGTAATAGGCATTTTTTAACGATCTTTTTATGGTCTTTTGCGCTATTATATTAGGATATGATACAAAATGCAAAGAAAAGGCTCTTATCCTTAAAAGGAAATATTTTATTAGGACTTTCTGGTGGACCTGATTCCATATGTCTTTTTGAACTTTTAAAAGAACTTAGGATGAACTTTCATATAGCCCATATCGATCATGCGCTGCAGCCAAGCAGTTTAGGCGTAAAGCAAAGGCTTGAAAAGATGGCAAAAGAGCTATCTATCCCATTTCATTCTATCACCCTTTCGATAGACCCCTCCACAAAAAATTTAGAAGAGGTGCTTAGAAATGAGCGGATTAAATTTTTTACCTCCTTAATAAAAGAGCATCAGCTTGATGTGTTAGTTCTTGGGCATCAGAAGGATGAAAAAGCAGAGACGATGATAAAAAGATTTTTTGAAGGCGGCAACCTTTTTAATGTCTCTGGGATAGAGGAGGATGCTCATTATGAAGGAATGAGAGTGTTTCGCCCACTTCTTGGTACCACAAAGAAAGAAATAGTGACCTTTTTAGAAGAAAAGGGGGTCTCTTATTATATTGATCCTACAAATCATACTGAGATGAATTTGCGAGGAAAAATGAGAGTTTCTTTGATTCCGGCTCTTGAAAAGTCCTTTGGGAAAAGTATAGTTTTCTCCATTTGTGATTTAGGCGAGCAAGTCGATGAGTGCGGTGCATTTTTAGAAAGAGAGATTTCCAAACTGGGCGAAATTGAGGTCAAGGGGGTGTTTGGCTCCTTTTTTCCTTATATAAAAGGGTGTGACCCTTATATTTACTTTCAATACATAGTAAATTGTTTAAAGCTAAGAGGGTTTATTCTTTCACGGGATCAAAAGAAGGTTTTAAAAACGGCGATAGATAACAGATTAATTGGTAGACATTTAGAATTATGCCAGAAGAAGCTTCATTTTGAAGCAGAGGGATTATTTCTTTTAGATGTTGAAAAATATATCCCTGTGAGAGGTTTTTTTAAAGGGAGCTTAGATTGGCTAAACTTTTGGAAAGGTGGAGTTTTTGTAGAGGACATTTGCGAAAAAGTAGATCTAAAGCTTGTGGCAGAGTATCATAGAAAGAATAAAACCCCCCTGTGTTTGAGGAAAATATATCCGTTTCCTTTGACCGCAATCCTAAAAAAGACTACCATAGAAAACTAAATTAACATCAGATGCTTTGATAGTTAAGAAATTGTTTTTATAAGATGAAACAAATGGTTGAAATTCATCATGCAAATATGTAATAGATAGAGTTAATCAAATTAATATATATATTAGAGAGAGCTAAATATTTATGAATCATGAAAATAAGAATCCAAACCAGAAAAAAAGTTTTCCTGGTATTTTAATATTTTTCATTATCGGAGCTTTTGCTCTTATGATGATGAGAAATACTGCTGTCTCTGAAAGGGCAAATGTTTCCTTTAGCCATCAAATAGAACATTTAGTAAATCTAGATCTTTTACAGCCTGATGCGAGCAATAAAATTGCTATTAAGGATAATTTAGTCTCCTTTGGTGGGAAATTTCGTGATAAGAAAACTGATGAGGCAAAAAACCGCTTTAGATATCTTTCCCTATTAGATGAACACAATGCCCTTAAAGAGGAAAAAGCCACCCTTGAGAAAAGTGTCGATGCTGCAACCCTTGAGATGGAAAAAGCTGCCAAAGCCTTTTATGAGGTTGTCGGGCATGTTCCAAATATGACCTCTGTGATAATTGTTCCACGCCTTGAAAAGGAGGGTGTAGCTCTTCCTGAGATTTCTGTAAGCTTTGAGGGTCTAAAAAGAAAAGGTATTACGGTAGAGGGGGCCGCCACGTTATATGGCACCTTGTCAGCATCATCAAGCCAAACTCAACTTGCACAGCTTGGGTCTTATTTAAAAGAACTTGTGATAGCTTATAAATCCTCTCAAATTGGTATTGGGGAATTGAAGCTAAAAGAGCTTTTAAATGAGTCGGCCCTTTTACTTGAAAATAACTCTACCTTCGAAACTTACACCACTGTCCTTACAAATCTTAAGAAGGTGACAGCTGTACTTCAAAAAGATGTAAATGGCGTAAAGTTGTATGGATTAAGAAGTGTTAGAAATTTACTTGAAAGAAGGGATGATCTGGCTAAAGTGGACAGCTCTTATAATAGTAATGCCTTATTGCTTTCAAAAGCAGAGGCAAAAGTTTCTAATGTCATTTGGTACTTTAATAATGGGGAAGTTTCGACAAAAGGCTTAGCAGCACTTGGTACTGAAGAGTATCATAGATGGTTTATGGGGGCTAAGACTGAGTGGGATGGTTTTTCAAAAAATATGAATTTAGCCTTTAAATCACCAGATCAGCCAAGAAATCTTGTTCTTGAAAAGACCTTTAGAAGCGAGCAGCCACCGACAAATTATTTAAGCTATATTTTCACCTTTCTACCGATTATCTTAATTGGTGGATTACTCTATTTTGTATTCTCAAAACAGATGAAAGGGGGAAATTCCTCTGCTATGAATTTTGGTAAATCGCCTGCCAAGCAAATATTTAAAGGGCAACAGAAGGTAACCTTTGATGATGTAGCCGGTATTGATGAGGCTAAAGAGGAACTTGAAGAGCTTGTAGACTTTTTAAAAGATCCAATGCGCTATAGAAATATCGGCGCCCGTATTCCAAAAGGGATCCTGCTGGTTGGTGCCCCTGGAACAGGTAAAACATTAACCGCAAAAGCAGTAGCAGGGGAGGCAAACGTTCCATTTTTCTCCATCTCAGGATCTGATTTTGTGGAGATGTTTGTAGGGGTAGGTGCCTCAAGGGTTAGAGATTTATTTGAGCAGGCGAGAAAAAACTCCCCATCCATTATATTTATCGATGAGATTGATGCTGTAGGTCGTCACAGAGGCTCAGGAATGGGCGGAGGTCATGATGAACGGGAGCAGACATTAAATCAGCTTCTTGTAGAAATTGATGGTATGGATACAGTCTCTGGGGTGATTGTCCTTGCAGCAACAAACAGACCTGATGTGCTCGATAAAGCTTTACTACGTCCTGGCCGCTTTGATAGGGCGGTAACGGTGGAAATGCCCGATTATTTTGGTAGATTATCCATCTTAAAAGTTCATGCTAAAAAAGTGAAGATGGCAGATGATGTGAATCTTAAAGAAATTGCAAGAAGAACCACTGGCTCTGTTGGTGCTGACCTTGAAAATATTATCAATGAATCAGCTCTTCATGCAGCAAAAAAACGAAGAAAAATGGTTACCCAAGAAGATATTCGTTACGCTCAGGAGAAGGTACAGTTTGGAAAAGAGCGTAAGAGTATGGTTATGAATGAAGAGGATATTAAAACAACTGCATGGCATGAGGCAGGACACGCATTAGTTGCAATGACCTTAAATGTGACAGATACTGTGACCATGGTTACCCGTGTTCCTCGAGGACAATCGCTTGGTGCAACACACTTTGAGCTCAAGAAAAACCGCGTAAGCTATAGAAAGCAAGAGCTTTTAGATCAGCTTGCCGTGCTAATGGGTGGTAGATGCGCTGAAGAAATCATTAACAAAGATCCAACAAGTGGCGCCCAAATGGATATTAAACAAGCGACAAATATCGCTCGCTCCATGGTTTGTAAATGGGGAATGAGCGATAAGGTTGGGATGATTAATTATGGTAGCGACGGCGATGGTAATTTGATGGCAGGATTCCATGAAAGGGAATTTTCAGAAGTGACAGCAAGAATCATCGATGAAGAGGTTAAACGCCTTCTTGATGAAGCCTACACCCAATCTATGGAAGTGTTAACAAAAAATCATGAAAAGCTAAATCTTATGTCCACCATGCTTATTGAATTTGAAGCTTTAGATAAACAAGATCTAGACCAAATTCTTGACGGAAGTTTTTCCATAGATGGGAAGAAACACAAGGTTGAGGAATTTGAATCGCGCACTAAAAAGCTTCCTCCACCTCCTCCAGAGGGAATTAAGAAAGCTAAACGATTTGGCAAGCCAGGCACCTCTCCAGCTTAAACCCCTTGTTTACGAAAGCTTAAATATAAATTCCTTTTTATCTTTATACGGGAGTGTTTCCTAATTCATCAAAAAAATATAAGTTCTAGAATTTTTCTTGATTAATAAGAAGCGCATGAGATTTCTCTTTTGATGAAAGAGGTTTGGAAGCTGGGCAACTTATAATTTTCCGTGTTCCCCATAAATTCTTATATTTTTTTTTGAAATGCATGCATTTTCTATCAATCTTACTCATCCTTCGCAAGTTCAGCTTCGAATTCTTCAAGGGTAGGTAAGCTGCCCTTAAGGTCCTGAGGTAAGGATTCCATGATCTTAGTCTCATAGCCCGCCACGCCCATGGGTTTGTGAATATCCCTTAGTGCATATTCGACAGTGAAATTATTTTTAGATTTACAAAGAATCATGCCTATAGAAGGATTGTCCGATGAGTGTTTCAATCGATCATCGACTGCCGATAAGTAAAAATTCATTTTACCAGCATATTCAGGCTTAAAATCGGTGTTTTTCAATTCTATAACCACAAAACAGCGAAGTGCGATATGGTAGAAAAGCAAATCAAGGTAGTAATCTTTTCCTCCAACCGCTAGAGGATATTGACTCCCAATAAAAGCAAAGCCCTGTCCGAGCTCTATAAGAAATTTTTGGATATGATCTAATAATCCCTTTTCCAGCTCTGCTTCTCTATACCCATTGGCAAGTGTTAAAAATTCAAAATTGTAGGGGTCTTTTAATGTTTCATGGGCTAACTGAGACTGGGGAGGGGGCAGTTTTTCAGCGAAATTAGTAACTGCTTTGCCCTGTCGATTAATGAGATCCGATTTAATCCAATCCTCTAAGGAACTTCGACTCCATCCGTTGATTAGGGCTTGCTCTGCGTACCACAACCTTTGTTCTGTTGTAGTAATTTTTTCGACTATGACGGCATTATGACCCCAAGGAATGCGAAAAATAGGAAGGTCTTGTAATTGTCCCACAGCTTGTGGGACTTTTTGATAAGCAAGATAGAAAGCTCTCATTCTAAAGACGTTAGTTCTAGAAAATCCACCCACTCCAGGAAAGGAATTTTGCAGGTCTTTTGCCAATCGCTCAATAACCTGACTACCCCAGCCTTGTTTTTCTTGACGTTCGGTAATTTCACACCCTATTTCCCAATAAAGGTTTAAAAGCCCCTCGTTCACTTTAACGATTGCTTTCACCTGAGCAGAACGAATGCGGATTTTCAAATCCTCTAGCAGAGTTTTATATCCCTCGGGAATGATAGGAGAAGATTCAGAAGTTTTGCTCAGATTTTTTTTCATGATTGGATTCCTTTAGCTCTTGCAGAACTACCCACCAATTTCTGATGAAGCGCCCGTCACCAAAGCCACTTGTGTTTGATTAAGCATTTTTTCTAATCTTTTTGTTAGCATCCTTCAATCCGCTTTCATGTAATAAAAGCCTAAAGAGAAATTGTAGTAGAAAACAGCCTTTTACTCAATATTTTTCAATGGAAGTGTTAACAAAAAATCATGAAAAACTAAATCTTATGTCTACCATGCTTATTGAATTTGAAGCCTTGGATAAACAAGATCTAGACCAAATTCTTGACGGAAGTTTTTTTATAGATGGGAAGAAACACAAGGTTGAGGAATTTGAATCGCGCACTAAAAAGCTTCCTCCACCTCCTCCAGAGGGAATTAAGAAAGCTAAACGATTTGGCAAGCCAGGCACCTTTCCAGCTTAAACCCCTTGTTTAAGAAAGCTTAAATATAAATTCCTTTTTATCTATATACTATAAATAAAAAGGAATTGTTTCATGAGTGATGATCCGGTTAATCCTTCTTCTGCTTTTTTTCAAGTAGGTGAGGCTGCTGCCACTGGGAATGCTACTGCAATTGTTGCCCTTGTTGCTGCTGCAGCTTCTGGGAATGCTGAATCTCTTGCAGCTCATGTTTATGCTGGTGCTAAGAATGATTTGGCTATGAGAGCCCTTACTGATCTTGCTACTGCTGCTGCTACTGGTGATACTACAGCTCTTGCTGGAAATCCTGCAGCTCAGTATGCTCTTGGGATTCTAATTGCTAATGCCAATGCCGGGAATGATACTGCTAAAAAAGCTCTTGATACCCTTATAGCTCTTGCTCCCGCTCCTGGATCTTAAAAAATGCATGGAAAGCTTAGGCTTTCTGCATAAAAAACGCTTACTTAGAAGCAGCTTGTGGTTTTTCCATCAATAGAATTGTTGAAAAAAAATCATGAACTTCAATCACTTAAATATAAACTCTTTTTTATTTATATACTAAAAATAAAAAGGAGTTTTTTCATGAGTGATGATACATCTGATCCAGTAACAGAGGTGCAAAATTTAATTGCTACATTTAATGGTTATGTTAATCCTACGATGCAAAATTTAAATACAATGACATCAGGTATTACCTCTATTTTAAATTCCCCAGATATCACTTCTGATCAAACAGAAGAAATTTTTTCTATG
>CAMCSI010000076.1 GCA_945877885.1 Chlamydia trachomatis | reverse complement strand
AGCTGCTCCTGGATCGATTTTTTTTGCGTTACCAGGTGCTCAGGTGGATGGGCATGATTTTATAGAGGATGCGGCAACAAGGTGCGCATATGCGGCAGTTGTTAGTAAAAGCTACAAAGGGTTTGGTTATGGCCTTGTGTTGTTTTTTGTTGACGATGTCATCGAGGCTTTGCAAATGCTTGCAAGGGTGATTAAAGAGGAAAAGCAGATGAGGGTGATTGGTGTCACAGGATCTGTGGGCAAGACCACCACAAAAGAGATGATTTATCATCTTCTTTCAAAAAAGTACAAGGTGCATGCAAATAAGGGAAGTCAAAACACTCAGCTAACCCTTCCTATTACGATTTTAGAGGCAAATGGTGATGAGGATTTTCTCCTTTTAGAGATGGGGATGACTGAAAAAGGGCAGATCAAAAAGCTTGTATCGATTGCATCACCGGAAATTGTGGTATTAACTGAAATTACTTATGTTCATAGTGAGAATTTTAGTTCATTAGACGCAATTGCTGAGGCAAAAGCAGAAATCTTCACTTCAGGGACTAAATTTGCTGTCATTCATAAATCTTCGGCCTCCTTTGAAGCAGTTTACAGAAATTGTTTAGCTCATCAGGCTTTATATCCTACGTCCATACCCGTGATCTCTCCTTACAGAGAGACTCATTTTACAGAGAATTTTTCTGCAGCGTATGAGGTAGCAAAGTATGTAGGGATGGATGATAACCAGATTCGTCTTGCAGCACTTTCGATGGTTCACACCAAGGTTAAGCACAGATTTGAAAAGATTGAGAGGGAGGGCATTTTATTTATTGATGACAGCTATAATGCAAGTGCTTTATCCGTTATTGCAGCCTTAAAAAATATTCCAGAGCCGAAGGAGGGGGGGCGCAAGATTTTTGTATTCGGTGATATGAAAGAGCTTGGAAAGATGAGCGTACCTTCTCACTTAATTGTGGCAAATGAAGCGGTCAAAAGTGTCGATATTGCTTTATGCATTGGAAAGGATGCTAAAATTGTGGCAGAGAAAATGGGGGATAATGGCCATTTCCATTATGAATATCGAGCTTTAAAGGATCATCTCTTTAAGATTGTAAGAAAAGGGGATGTGGTCTTGATCAAAGGCTCTAATTCTCATAAGCTTTGGCATTTACTTGATAAGGAAAAAGCATTTTCTGAATAAGGCTTGATTTTTAATCCTATTATTTTATTGTCAACTTAAAAAGGCAGGTGACAATGAAATACCTTAAAAATACAAAATGGATGGTTTTTGCAATCGTTTTATTGTGCGCAAGTTGCGGAAGTAAAAAAGTTGAAACTTCTGTTGACCCCTCTATAAAAGCTGCCTATTTTGAGTGGGTTAAAAATGCTGAAGAAGCTCATGGTAAAGTGGAAAAGATTATTTCCCTTTATACCGATGATGCAATTTTATTACCAACCCTTTGCCCTAAGATCTATACAAGCAATAACATGCGTGTTCATTACTTTCAAAAGTTTTTATCCCTTAATGGCTTACAGATTCAAACAAGAGAGTTGATCACAAAGGAATATGGCGATATTGCGATGAATACAGGTCTTTATGATGTTTCCTATATCAAAAATGGTGAGCGCGTAGTTCTTAGGTCCCGTTTTGATTTTTGGTACATGAAAATAGATGGAAAGTGGATGATCATTTATCATCAATCTTCTGCTTTACCTAAAGATGGTAGATTAGATGGTTGTTTATCACTTGATGTTTAACCTAGATTTTCTTATGATAAAAGCATGATTTTATCTGTTTTGCAGCTGCTACAAATATCTTTTCCGCATCTGTTTTTCTATACGACATTTAGGATGCTCATGGCTGCAATTACAAGCTTTGTAATCACTGTTGCGTTTGGTAAGGTCTTTATTGCAAAACTTGTTTCCATGAAGGTAGGTCACAGAGTTCGGGTCTCAGATTGCAAGGTGCTTGCCAATTCTTATGATAAAGGAGAGCATATTCCCTCAATGGGTGGGCTTTTGTTCATTACTACCATGGTCTTATCAAATTTCCTTTGGATGGATGTGACTAATCCTTACATTTTTTTGCTTACGTTTGTTTTGCTATTGATGGGACTTATTGGATTTGTCGATGATTATTTAAAGATGAAAACACAAAAGGGGCTATCTGCAAAGGTGAAGTTTCTTTCTCAAGTTGTGGTAGTTTTTTCTGTTGCAGCCTATTTAAATAGTGACTGGATTTGCACTTCATTTAATCAAGCGATGAGTTTTTCGACCCCTTTAATAAAAGGAAATGGGATGGAAGGGCCGATAAGCTCTTTCATGAAGTTTATCTATATTCCTTTTTGCAAGCATCCATTTATCATTAGCTCTTCTTTTGGGCTTATTTTTTTTAGTATGTTTGTACTCATCGGCACGGCAAATGCGGTGAATTTAACAGATGGATTAGATGGCCTTGCTACAGGTTGTATGCTTTTAGTAGCGGCGGTTTTTGCAATCATTGCTTTTGTTTCAAATCATGCAAATGTTTCCTCTTACTTAAACATTTTATACATTGAGGGAGCAGGGGAGATTGCGATTTTTCTTTCTTCGATGATTGGGGCACTTCTTGGATTTTTATGGTTTAATGGGTATCCAGCGCAGGTGTTTATGGGAGATACTGGATCTTTAGCATTAGGTGGGGTGATTGCTCTTACATCTATTTTGTTGCGAAGAGAGTTTCTACTTTCCTTGGTGGGTGGAATTTTTGTAATAGAGACAGCTTCTGTGATTTTACAGATTTTATCGTACAGGTTTTTTGGAAAAAGGATATTTAACTGCTCGCCCATTCATCATCATTTTCAAATTAAAGGGTGGCATGAGAGCAAAATTGTGATTAGATTTTGGATGATAGGTCTTATTCTTGCCCTTACCGGGCTTTTATCAATAAAAATACAGTGATTTTATGAAAAAAGGTTTAGTGATTGGAAAAGGGGTAAGCGGACTTGCGGCACTTAATCTTTTAAAAAAGCATGGATTTGATGTTGAAATTGTCACCACTGATGAACCTTTTAAGGAAAAAGATTATTCTTTTGTAGTGCTATCCCCAGGGGTGGATCGAAGGCATCCTTATTTAGAGAGCTTACCAAAGGGTGTAGAGATTATTTCTGAAGTTGAACTTGCCTTCAGGTATTGTAACTGTAAAATTATTGCCGTAACCGGAACTAATGGAAAGAGTTCCTTGTGCACCTATTTAGGGGTGCTTTTAAATGCAAAAGTTTGTGGCAATATTGGCGATCCAGCAAGTAGTGTACTTCCTGATATTGCCGAAGATGAGTGGGCCGTGCTAGAGCTTAGTTCATTTCAGTTAGAGCTTATGTTTTCCAAAAAAATTGATGTAGCCGTCTTGCTTAACATCACACCAAATCATTTAGATAGGCATAAAGATTTTCAAGAGTATAAAGAGGCAAAATTTCGGATTAAGGATTTGCTTAAAGAGGGGGGTGTGTTTCTTCAGGGGGATGATGCATCTGTTACTTCTGGAAGGCATTTTTTAGGAAGTGCGATGGATGTGATTCATTATGTGGCAAAAAACATTGGTGGATCGATTGAAATTGCTGATCTTCTTTTCAAACCTTTACCTCATCGGATGGAATTTGTAAGGGAATTAAATGGTGTTAAAATTATCAATGATAGTAAATCGACCACCCCAGCATCCACTGTTTATGCAGTAAACAAGACAAAAGGTACCATTGTTTTAATTGCCGGTGGAAGAGATAAACAAACGCCATTTGATCTTTGGAATGAGGCGCTATCTTCAAAAGTAAAATGCATTATTTGTTTTGGCGAAAGTGGGGAAAAGATTAAAAAAACCTTGCAGAGCAATTTTGTTGTCTATACAGTAAATAAAATGGAGGAGGCAATCTTGAAAGGATTGTCAGTTGCTTCAAAAGGTGATACATTATTACTTTCTCCAGGATGTGCAAGCTTTGACGCGTTTAAAAGTTTTGGTGATAGAGGAGATGTTTTTAAAAGGGAAGTGATGAAATGAACAGAAAAGAGATTATTGTTTTTTCAGTGTTTGTGAATATGGGCTTATTAGTAACTCTTTTTATTTTTGCTCTTAGACCAACGCTTAAAGGGGAGATGAATCTTGAGTCTAGAGAAGTGGTACTTGTCAATGAATCAAAAGTAAATTATGAGATAAAACCTTCAGAGCTTGATCAAGTAGATCAAATATTAAAAGAATACATTGCAAAAGTCGATATGCCTGTTAAAGAACAGAAGATCGAATATGCTCCTACAAAGGAAGAGAGTGTAAAAGAGGTTGCTGAAGTAGAAAGTGAGCTAAATCATTCTGAGATGATAGAGGTCATTGTAAGACAAGGGGATGTGCTTGAAAAGATTGCAAGACGTCACCACACAAGCGTTGAAGAGGTGATGGCTATTAACAATATGAAAGATTCAAGACTTCGTATTGGTCAAATTTTGTATTTGCAAGAAAATACAAGGAAGAAAAATCCTGTAGTAAATGCAAATCAAACACCTATTAAGCAGTCTACAGAGGCTTACTACGTGGTGAAAAATGGGGATAGTCCTTGGACTATTGCAATAAAAAATCATATTAAAGTGGCAGATTTATTGCGCTTAAATTCATTAACAGAGGCAAAGGCCAAAAAGATCAAGGCTGGAGATAAACTTAGGATTAGATAGCCTATGAAAATAGTCTCTTTTACCATTTTAGGGATCATCGGGCTTATTTGTCTTGGATTGTTGATGGTATTTAATACCACCTCGGCTGAAATTATTGATCAAGGGGTGATTACTTACATTCCCTTATTAAAGCAGACCTCTTATATTTGTGTTGGGACCGCTGCTGGGTTTTTGATCTATCAGCTCGGTTATGACAAGCTGTTAACTTTTGGTAGGGAAATCTATCTTTTTTCCATTATCATGCTCATTTGTGTATTTATACCCAAAATTGGACTATGTTTGAATGGATCCTCCCGTTGGGTGAGTGTTTTGGGCATCTCTATTCAACCATCAGAATTTATGAAGGTGGTTTTTCCTATTTTTTATGTCTACTTGATCAAAAGAGTGGGGACAAACATCTCCTTTAAAATCTTTTGCTTTTGGCAAGTGCTATTAGTCATTCCCATTTTGTTAATCATTATAGAACCTGACAATGGAACGGCTTTTATTTTAATTACCACATTGATTTTGCTTTATTTTATCACAAGAATACGCCTTAGCTATTGGCTCATACCTACAGGGATATTTTCAATGGGATTATTATCGGCAGCTTTAAGCATGCCTCATGTGACAGCTCGTATCTCCTCTTATTTAAACCCTGAAAGTGATATTCTTGGAAAAGGGCATCAAGCGTATCAAGCTAAAATTGCTGCAGGTTGTGGTTCTTATTTTGGAAGGGGATTGGGGGAGAGTATGCAAAAATATCACTACCTTCCAGAGGCAAGGTGCGATTATATTGCCGCCATTTATGCAGAGGAATTTGGATTTTTCGGAATTGTTTTGCTGGTTTCTTTATATACACTGATTGCCGCTATGGGGTTTGCAATAGCATTTAAGACAAGAGACATTTACGGCCATTACTTAGCTGTTACTTATACATTCATGATTTCATTTGGCGCATTTTTAAATTTAGGGATAGTTTCTGGTATGTTACCGAGTAAGGGGACGAATTTGCCGTTTTTTAGTTCGGGTGGTTCATCTTTTTTATCGAATTTATTTATGATAGCTATTATTCTTAGCATATACAAAAAGTCAAATGCAGTAGAAAATACTAGATTACGAGGAATACTATGACAGAATCCAATCATGGAGAAGAATCAATAGCGTTTGCTGTTGGTGGCACTGGCGGTCATGTTTTACCAGCTCTTCACATTGCAAGACATCTTCCAGGAGAGGGGAAGCGAATACTGATTGGTGTCGGTATTTGTGAAAATCCTTTTGTTTCGCAGAAAGAATTCAAGCGATTTAATGTAGTTGGAAAAAATTTTTCTTCAGGAATAATAACGGGCGCTTTTCAAATCATTAGAGGAACAAAAGAGGCGGTGAAGATTTTACGCAAAGAGGGTTGTACGCATGTAATAGGCATGGGTGGGTACCATTCATTACCCGTTCTTTTAGGTGCCTTTTATTTAAAAATTCCTATCACGCTATATGAGCCAAACATCATTCCAGGAAAGGTGAATAAGTTCTTTTCCCTTTTTTCAAAAAGAACATTAGTTTTATTCGATGAAGTAAAAAAGCATCTTTATGGATCTGTTAAATTGCTAGATCTTGCTACAAGTGGACCTTTATTAAAAGATCTACCTTCAAAGGGGCTTTTGCGAAAGGAATTTGGATTAGATGAAAATGTCACCACGATACTTATTTTTGGTGGATCTCGCGGCGCTAAGCCCATCAATGATCTTATTCATGATACCTTAGCCTATATGAAAGAAGGGATTCAAGTGATCCATCTTACAGGCTCAGCGCACGAGATCAAAGAGGTGTATCAAAAACATGGGATAAAAGCCTTTGTAGCTACCTTTTATAAAGATATGGATAGGGCGTGGGCCGCCTGTGATTTTGCCATTTGTAGATCAGGTGCAGGTACTATTAAGGAGGCTTTAGTTTCTAAGACTCCAACTGTCTTGATCCCTTATCCACATGCGGTTAATGATCATCAAAACCAC
>CAMCSI010000075.1 GCA_945877885.1 Chlamydia trachomatis | reverse complement strand
TCAGCTTATCTGTAATTTGAAAAAAATCTTCTTCTGGAAAGGGGATTAGTAGCGATTTGCAAGTTCTTTCAAGTCTTTGGATATGATCGTAAAGATGAAAGGGTTTTCGTCCATAAGTGCGAAAGCACTCATAAGCCCCATAACCTCTTGTAAAGCCTAAATTATCTATATCGAGTTTGATCTCTGATTTCTTCATAAATGATCCATCAAAATAGGCAACTAGATCTTCCAATAAAACCTCCGATAATATTATAAGAATAAATTAGGATAACTATTAAAGCAAGGAGCTTTACCATGCCCTTTTCAAAGACAACAGATGAGATGGCAGAAATTTTAGCAACGATCATGAAGGATATTCCTAAAGCGCAAAAGGGGAATAAACTTGCTACACAAAGAATTAGATGTGCCACCATTGAACTTTCTAAGGTTTCAAAAAAATGGCGAAAATTGTCTTTAGAAGTGGAAAAGAAACAGACTTAATAGCATGTTTTTGCTATAATCTTTCTCATGGAAGAAACTATTATAGAAATTCATGATTTTTCAAAAAAAGGATTTGGTAAGTCTAAAGATATTCCAGGTGATATTTTAAATAGTATTCCAGGCGAAAAGGGGAAACTTACTAAAATTTCTGGAAAAGGGAAGAGATCCTTATACATTCTCAAGGAATTAGTAGAAAATAGTAAAGATAGAGCTACTCCTAGATGTAAACATTTTACCTCATGTGGTGGATGCAGCCTTCAGCACGTTTCCTACGAAAGGCAATTAAGGCAAAAGCAGGCAAAAATTGAAGAGCTATTTCCCGATGAGACGATTTACCCAATTATTGGTATGGACGATCCCTGGCATTATCGTGGGAAAATGGAATACACTTTTTCTCAAAACAAGGCAAAAGAACATTTTTTAGGGCTGATCAAACCAAAAAGTAAGGGAATAGTAGAAAATCTTACCGAGTGTCATATTACCCATCCTTGGTTTTCAGAAGTTCTTGCAAAAGTGCGTAGCTTTTGGGAAAATTCTACTTTAGAGGCTTATAACTCCTATTCTGATACTGGTTCTTTACAAACACTTACTCTTCGAAAATCGGTGCATACAAATAGCAGGATGATTACCCTAACTGTTTCAGGAAATTCTGATTTTGCTTTGACCAAAGAACAAATAAATGCGTTTGTCAAAGCCATTGATGATGATGAATGTGCAATTTTCATCGATATTAAGTGTGTTTCAAAAGGATCGGTAACAAGATATTATGAAATGCATCTTTCAGGTCCAGATTTTATTCAGGAAAAAATTGGATCTACTTCATTTATGATGAGTCCAAAGGCATTTTTTCAGCCAAATCCTATTATGGCAGAAAAGTTTTTTACAACTATTAGAGAAACGCTTGCCTTAACAGGAAATGAAAAAGTGTTAGACCTATTTTCAGGTATTGGAACCATTTCTATCTTACTGAGCCCTTATGTAGATCATATTGTTGCCGTTGAAATTGGTAAAGAGGCTGTTTGTGATGCACGGGTAAACCTGGATGATAAAAATATTGAAAATGTGGAAATTTATGCTGACGATGTTTCCAATTTTATCAAGACAAGGGGGGAGCATTTTGTCCCTGATATTGTGATCGTAGATCCTCCAAGAGTGGGTATTGGAAAAGTTGCGATCGAATTTTTAGAAAAGCTTGGACCAAAAGTTATTGTATACCTTTCTTGCAACCCATTAACTCAAAAAGAGGACATTGACAATTTACCTTCCTATAAGATTAGTTCAGTACGACCTTTTGATCAATTTCCTCATACCCCACATGTAGAAAATCTTATTTTTTTGGAAAGAATATATAGTGCAGAAATTCAAAACACTATAATATAATTTTTTCTCAAAAAGGAGATTTATCATGGCCCATATTTTAGCTGATACAACTACAGCAGGAACAAATATTTCACAAACTGTCATAATGGTAGCAATTTTTGCTCTATTTTCTTATTTTGTTTTGTGGAGACCTGATAAAAAACGACGTGAAAAGATGAAGCTCCTTAGAGATAACCTAAAAAAGGGCGATGTGGTCATTGCGATGGGTATTCGAGCCACTGTTGATGAAGTTCATGAACGTACCGTGATTTTAAAGCAGTGCGATGGCTCCAAAATGGAGATGCTGACAGCCGCTATTTCTGAAATAGAGACTAAAATGCATGCCACAACCGTTGAAAAGCCTTAGAATAAGAGTCTTCCATCAAAATCTTAATAAAATCTTAATATTTCCTTTTGTTTATTTAAATAATCAGATATATAAAAACTAACTGCGGATTTCTTTTTAAAAGATCATTCCAGGTAATAGTAACTGAGATAGAAATAAACGTTTAATAGTAAGTAGGTATAAGATGTTAGTATCTGATTTTATGAGTCTTTTTGTAAAAAGGCTGTATGAAGTAATACCTGAGGATGGAAAACGGGACTTGATCAAACAAGATCGAACCGTAAAGCATGCTCTTTATATGGTAATGGGTAAATATCAAAGGGTTAGAAAGGATCTTGCAAGCCCTTTTCAGGAAAAGTTTCACCTTCGGATGGATCAGCTTGCAGCCGATTATAGAACATGGAAAAGAGCAGGATGTAAAACGTATGCTCGTCCTAAGCAATATATTTCAGGGCAAATAGCAGGAGCTTCTAAAAAAGCCTTTGATTATACGTTGGGTACCTTTTTACTTGATCTAAAGAAAAATCCTACTGAAGAGAAAGTTTTTCCATTATATACAAGTGATGATAAGCTTAGCTCTTGGGATGAGTTATCGGAAGAGGCTTCATAAACTATCTATTGCCTTGAGAATTCAAGATTGTTTTTATCCTTACAATCAATATGATCTAATATAGCGGTAAAATCTTTAGAAGGATAGTAGGTGTTTATCAAAAAGGAGAATAGTGAATGTGCAGAAAATGGAGTGAAAGATGAGACTTCCTCAGTAAGTTTTTTGTTATACCACTGTGAAAGAAGGGCTTTATTGATAGAATTTTCAAGATCCATTCCTAATATCCCTGAATGAACAGTATAATATTCTTTTGCTTGCTGCTTAGATATATTAAAGGCAGGAATGTGCTCTCCATTTTGACAAAGATCTAAAAGAGTATATTGTGTTTTGTAAGTAAAGATCCCATGCTCCTTTATTCGATCAAAAATAGTATTCAAACTTATTTCCGGTAGAAAATTACAATCAATCCAAAGAGCTTTTTTATAACCAAGACGTAATGCTTCTTTGAACGCGCAGATTTTATGAGCTTGTGGAATATGCGCTAAGACAAGATCACCCTCCTCCATATTTGGCCACCCCCCAATCCGTTTAATTATTGTACCTTTAAATGTTGATTCTTGTATTTTATTCACTAGATTATCAATGTAAGTTGATTGGTTTGTATCAAATGAGGCGTATAGAATAACGCAGTTTTTCTTTGTTTTTTTCTTGTTTTTGACATATAGGGTGGTATATTTTATGGAATCTACGGCTTTATTAACTAATTTAACGCCCCGCTTTAAAGGGTTTTTTCTCCAATCAATCATTTTATAGATATAGGGAATGGTACCAGTGGATAGATAGTTTTCAACCAGCAAATACTCTTCATAGGTAGGGCTCGAAATATTACGTATGGAATTGTACACCTCATCTGAATATTCATTTCCCTGCAGCAGATTAAGAGATGTTGTTAGTAATAAAAGAAATTTTATTTTCATATAAATATTAAAAATTAATTCGGCCAATTAGGTTGAGCATCTTTTTTATCATAAGTAAATTCAAGTTTTTTCAGATTATTTGTGTTTATATGATCTTTGAATTTTTTAAAGGTACAAATGGGGTAATATTTGTTTAGGATGGCTGAAAAAAGCGATTGCTCAGGACGCCTTGAAAACGAAGCCTGCTCATTTGTCCTTGTTCTATGATTCCACTCATCTAAAACAGCCATTGCAATCGGATGGGTGAAATCTAATCCTAAAATACCAATATTGATTGAATAAGCTTTGCAAGCCTGCTCTTTTGTAAGCTCAAGAGCCTTATACACTTGATCAGCGTACTTAGATTCTTCAAAAAGAGAGAGTCCACTATCATAAGTATAAATCCCTTTTGGATCAAGCGATTCAAAAATTTGATTTAAACTCACCTTGGGCCGCATTGGTGCATCAAGCCAAAGAGCCCTTTTGAAACCAAGGCGGTAGGCTTCGTTAAAAGCGCATAACTTAAATGCATAGGGTAAATGAGATAAAATAAGATCGCCTGCCTCCACATTTGGCCAGCCCCCTATTCGATAAATAATGTGACCTACGAAATCAGAATCCTCAATGAGCTTAACAAGATCTAATAGGCAATTTGGATAATTAAAATTAAAAGAGGTATAGAGGATGATGCAATTTTCACGAGCCTCATCCTCACAATTTACTGCTATTATCTCGTGTTGAATGGGAAGATTTTGAGGGGATAAAAGAGAGATATTCCTTGTTTTTCCTCTATATTGCCAAGAGTCCAATCGATAGGTGTATTTTCTGAATCCATATCGAAGGTAGTTTTCAATTAATCTATAATCCTCATCACCCGGATTACAAAGATTGGGAATTTTGTCATACATTTCATCTGAATATTTATTACTAAAGAGGGAAATTTGGATCAATAGACTGAAGCTAAGAAACAAATAGGAGGCTATCTTTTTCACTATAAGACCATAAAAAATTATGATAATATTATAGAGAATTTAAAGAATAAAAGCAATCTATCGACGTTTAGTTAGGCCAGTTAGGTTGAGCTTCTACTTTATTAAAGTTAAATTCGTTTGTGGAAGGATCTTCACAATTAAGATGTAACTGCCGTGGTTTAAATGGGCATTTATTAAAATACCAATTTAATATTACTGCAATAATGGTTGCCTCTTGTCGATAAGAAAAGGAGGCTTCCTCTTTATATTTTGTGAAATATATCCATTGGTTGTAGATTTCAAGGGCAGTAGAATTAGTAAAATCAATACCCAAAATGCCGCCAACAACCCTATAAAATTGTTTAGCATCATCTGCGGTTATTTCAAGAGCTTTAAGTGTGGAAGACTTGTCAATATCTGAGATTAAATCATCTATCAACTGTGTGGACTGATAGGTAAAAAAACCAAGAGGAGTTATTTGGTCAAAGATCGAATTTAAGGAAACTGTCGGCCTCATAGGAGAGTCAAGCCACAAAGCTCTTTTAAAACCAAGTCTATGAGCTTCTCTAAATGCTGAAATCTTAAAAGCATAGGGGATATGGGCAAGTTCTAAATCTCCCTCTTCCACATTGGGCCATCCGCCAATTCTATAAATAATATGACCTACAAAATCTGATTTCTTTATGTGGTCAACTAATTTTAATAAACATTCAGCGTAATTAAAATTACAGGTGGTATAGAGAATTAAGCAATTGCCCCGATCATTTGGCTCACAATTAACAGAAATAATTTCATGTTGTATAGGTTTGCCATCTTCTGGTAAAAGCTTAAGACTTCTAGCTTTTTCTTTATATTGCCATGGATCTAATCGATCAATATAAGGGCGAAATCCAAATTTTAGGTAAAATTCGATCTCTTTATAATCTTTATAAGAAGGGTTAGACAAATTCTCAATTTTTGCATAAACCTGATCAGAAAATGGATCAGCGCTAAGAAAAGAACAATTCATCCAACCTATTAGGGTAAATAAAAGAAAACTATTTCTTTGCGGCATGTATAGCAAGCTCTTCAATCACTGAACCTGTTCTCTTAATAAATTCACTTAAGGAATCTGGATGCATCTCCTTTTGTGAAAGAAGGGATAGATCATAGACTTGCTTAATGAGAGCTTTGGAAAGAGTAGGGTTATGCTCCTTTAATGTATGCACAGATTTAACAAGTGAGTTATTAGTGTTAATCACAAAAGTATGCTTATTAAAGGCATCCACTGGCATCTCTTTTTGTGACAGTGCAAAATAATCCCTCATTCTACGAGTACCTTCATCAATCAACACAAAACCTGAAAGCTCTTTTGAACTTAACCCTTTTGCCTCCACATCTACATAATGAAGATCAAGGCTCTCTTTTACAAAATCGATAAGCTCTTTATGATCGGTTTCTTCGTTTTCTTTGCTATCAAGAATCATCTCAGGTAATCCGCCATCAATTCTTTGAAAATGGCAGGATAGTTTGGATTCTAGGGTATTAAATAGCGCGCTATCTAATGGCCCGCCACCTTTTAACACTTCAATTCCTTTATCTTTGTACATGGAAAGAAAGGCCGTATCCTCATCCTCTGCTGTGTAGAAAATTTTATGATCATAAGCCTCTTTATGTTTTTCTAAATAGCTTTCTGCAGTGAGAAATTCGCCTGTAATTGTTTTAAATAGAAGAACATCTTTTACTTTATCGTAGAATTTTTCCTCACGAAGAGCTCCAAGTTTTACAATGGTTTCCATATTTGGCCATAAGCTTTGAAATTTCTCTTTATCCTCCCCGGCAAAACTTGCAAGTTTATCGCCCAATTTTTTGGCAATATGGATAGAGAGCATTTTAACCGTGGAATTCATTTGTAAATAACTTCTTGATACGTTTAATGGGATGTCAAAACTATCAATTGCCCCTCTCATTACCGTTAAGAAATCTGGAAAAAGATCTTTTAAATTGCTCGATACAAACACACGATTTGAGTATAGATTAATCGATGCAGTTTGAAAGTCAAAT
>CAMCSI010000074.1 GCA_945877885.1 Chlamydia trachomatis | reverse complement strand
TAACAACTTTTCTAAAGAATTTTTCGTTTTTGTGATAAATTTACTACTTGCAAAAATGTCAGGAAGACCCTTCACATTAATTTTAAAAAGACCTGCTTTTGGATCAAGCACCTTTTTTCTTAATGCTTTCATTTCTTTAAGCTCAGTTTCGCTAACTAGATTGACCGGTCGAGGATCAGGCATTGCAGAATCTTTGACGCATATAATTCCATGTTTTGAAAATGGTCCACTATCTATGATATTTTTCTTACCAATCAAAGAAAGAACATCTTGCTTAATAGATTCTAATCCACCTCTTTTGGATCGATCATCAATTCCAACTTTAACCATTTTCTTGAAAATTCCCTCAATGCGAGGGTTTACATCTTTTAATTTCTCTACTCGGTCCTTAAGTGTCGTAAACCTTCTTTGTATCTTTGCAAGGGCTAAGTTATCAATATTATTGCCATTTTTAAACCGATCCATTAATGGTTTGTCTTTATATAATTGACCATACTCTTTTAATCCATAAGCCATTTCTAATATCTCAGTGGCAACAGAGGTAACCTTCTTACTTGAAAGATCTGGGGGTGAATTTTCGTTTTTAGCCGAAATCACCTCGGAACCAAAAAATGATACTGGCAAATCATAATAAGTATTTAACATTTATTAAACCTATAATTATCCTTACCTTAATTATAGCATAAAATAATTAAAATTTCAATTTGATAATTATGAGGATTTCATAACTTGTTAATATTTAACAGGTTGTATTTTTTGTTAAATTTTGAAATAGGTGGGATAAGAGCTAGATTTAGGGGGCTCTAGGAATAATAAAAAAGTCCCTTTTGTGGTTAAACCCATAGAGGTGTTTAGTCTTTGAAACCCCTTCCCAATGCAAAGATTTTCTTGTTTTAAGTTAGGGAATATTTCTTGTAGGAAATCTCTTATTTTCTATATACTATATGTATGTCAAAATCAAAAAAAACTCTTTCCTTATTTGCCATCACGATGATAAATATCATTGCTGTTGATAGCATTAGAGGCTTGCCTATTTCAGCTCAGTATGGGTTTTCTTTGGTTTTTTACTACCTTATTGGGGGTCTATTCTTCCTAATTCCAAGTGCGTTAATATCAGCAGAGTTAGGGACAGGGTGGCCAGAGACTGGTGGCTTATATGTATGGATAAAGGAAGCTTTTGGTAAAAAAGTAGCAGCCTCTATTATTTGGCTGAATTGGGTTTATAACCTTACTTGGTATCCAACGATCATGGCAGTTATTGCAGGTATATTAGCCTATCTCTTTAATCCTGACCTTGCATCAAATAAATACTATATGATAACAGTGATCCTTTCTTTATTTTGGATATCCACTTATATCAACTGCTATGGAATGCGAATATCTTCTTGGATCAGCACAACAGGAGCAATCGTAGGAACCTTATTTCCTATGCTTTTTATCATCATCCTTTCCTCTTACTACTGGTATCAGGGGAAACCTCTTGCCATAACTATGAGCTGGGACACTTTTTTTCCAAGTGGACAAAATTTGGATAGGCTAGGCTATTTTAGCTGTATATTATTTGGTTTACTTGGTTTAGAGATGTCGGCAACGCATGCTGACGAGATGATTGATCCAAAACGGGACTACTCTAGATCACTTTTTTTCTCTGTGGTGATCATTTTGAGTTCCACAATCTTATCCTCTCTTGCCATTGCAATGGTGGTCCCTCATAACGATCTTAGTTTAGTAGTAGGCCTTCTACAAGCATTTACTGAATACTTTACTATTTTTAACATCCCCTATTTTACTTATATTATCGCTATCTGTATCATTATAGGAGCATTAAGTGGTGTTTCTGCATGGATTATAGGTCCTACTAAAGGGATTATGGTTGCCTCTAAGGACAATAGCTTGCCTAAATTTCTTACTAAACAAAATGAATATAACGTTCCCATGAACGCTCTTATGACTCAAGGGGTTATTGTCACAATACTTTCATTTTTCTTCTTATTTATGCCCTCTGTAAATGCAAGTTTTATCTTTCTTACCATTATTACCGCTCAACTTGCTATGATTGTCTATATTACACTTTTTGCAGCTGGAATTGTTCTACATCATAAAAAGCGACATGTAAAAAGAGCCTTTAAAATTCCTGGTGGAAATGTGGGTATTTGGATTACAGGCTGCTCTGGTATTGGTATTTCATCCCTTGCCTTTGTGATGGGATTTATTCCCCCAAAAGAGACACTTATCACAAACATATTCCTCTATGAGGCTCTTCTTATTGGGGTTATGATCTTAATTTACTTCTTACCCCTTCTTTTTTCTAAAATTAGCTCTAAATAGCTTGTAAACTATTTAACTAAAACTATGATTACATAGATAGAAAGGGGGCTACTTTATGAAACCTACAGATACAGTACTAGTTACTGCCATATATCACCCAAAACCTGGCTATGAAAAGGAATTCCTCTCCGCCTGGGAGTCTAAAATTAAACCCCTAGCATCTAAATTTGGTGCTAACTGGGCATCTATGTATCATAACGAGGAAACAGAAGAGTTCCTTTCAAGCTCTCACTGGAAGAAAAGGGAAGATGCCGAAAAATTCTTCAAAGATCCTACTTATCTTAAAGCAATTAAGGACTTAAATAAACTCTCTTTAATCCCACCAAGTAGAGCTTTTTGCGAATTCTTAAAAGAAGCAGCTTAATTAGTCACTTACGTAAGGTGACTTTGAATTTATATATTACCACCGACAAACAAAGCTTTCTATAGAGAATAGAAAATTAAACACAAAGACACAAAGAATACAGCTATAATCCTGGTAATAAACTGTAAATAGGCTTTTTTCTGTAGAAAATATTATAAACTCACCTTACCTAAGGTGATTATTTTTTGATGCATTCTTTGTGTCTTAGTATCTTTGTGTCTTTGTGTTGAATCTATATACTAGACTTTTTCAAATTACGTAAGGTGAGTTAATTAATAGCTCAGCTTTGCTGAATAAAACATTTCAATAAATATTCCGCTAAAAATAAGCAGCATCCCTAATACAAACAAAAACCCATGGATACTTCCTGGGTGTTGAATAACATCAATTACTGCGGCAAACACAACGCAAAGGTATATGTAAGGGGCTAAACTTGCAGGTTTAGCGGTTAAATAGGCCTTTCCTCTAAGGACCTGATTTCCGATGGAGGCAAAGGAAGCAACTAGTACTGAAAGGGCTGGAACGAGCATTCCTTGCTGATAGAAAGAAGAGAGGATCACTTGCTCAAATCCATACATAAATAAACTACAAAAAAGTGGGAATAACGATAAAATCGATGTATAGAAAAAAAAGAAAAATACATTTTGTGGAAGAGTTTCATTTTCCCTATTAACCCCATAAAGTACTTGCGAAAAAGCAACCGTAATCCCTGATAGGAAGCCAAAAATACTAAATAGGTCAAATACACCGTTGGTTGGCTTTAAAATGCATATAACCCCTAAAAAAGCAACAAATAGGGCCATCCAAATCGGGGTTGGAGTGCGATGTTTATAAAAAATCATCATAATGATCGGGATGAACAATGGAGATGTATTCCAAAGTAGTATACCGTTTGTCAATGAACCTTTCGTAAAATAATAAAATAAGCTGTACTGGGAAACAACGACAAAACTAGCTCGAAGAAGATGTCCCCCTGTTTTCATTAGTTGAACTTCTCTTATCTCACTAAAATTAAAGAGGAAATAAGGTAAAATTAATAAAAAAGGGAGAAAAAAGCGAAGAAAGACCATTAGGGGTAAAAAGACTGTAGCCATCGCAGATTTAATACTAAAGGCAAAAACAGTAGATACTACCATTGCCAGGATCATATACAATGACCCCCTCTCAAATCGCCTTAACTGAAATCTTCTGAACATACCTTCTGCTTATGTTAATTATACAATCCTGTCAAAGACAATTTAAATACAAGTAGACTCCTTTTTCCGTTACCCATAAATATAAGGTCGTAACACAGGATTAGCAAGAATAGCTCTCTTAAATTCAGTATTTTCTTTCAATAGTTTCTTTACTTCGTCATCAGCATATTCTAATAAATAAATAATACTTGGAAGGTCATTATCATTCACAAAATCCATAATTCTTTTTGACTTAGCCTCTGCCGTCTCTTCCTCCTCTAAAAGGGGGGAACAAGCTCCTGATGAGCATTGAAATTCCTCATCCTCTAATTCAGCTGAAGAATTTCTTCTTCCAATTTCCCTCTCCTCTCTTTGAGTAGATGTAGGTTCATCAGCCTCTGTCAATGGAGCTATATTTCTATCAAAATAAAAAAAGCCATCCATACTATCAATGGACCAGCGCGGTTGATTCTCCATAGCTGTTCTTCTTGCCCCATCTACTCTGGAAATTAAGTTATCACCCCCTCCTTTCTTAGGACTTGCAGTTGTAAATGCTGAGGTAGGTTGATTAGGTAATGACCCTGTGATTGCGCTGAACATAGAAAGTTTCCTTGTTGTAAATGTTAAAGGGCAAGAGTGTAACATGATGTTTCATAAAAGACAAGATGTACCTTGTTTTTAAACTTTTTAAATTATAATAAATTGATTATGGAAAACTTTATTAACATATTTAATTCATTGCTTCTTCTTGATGAAAAGCTTGAAACAGGTATTTAGAACTTCTTTTTTATTTCTTTGTAATTGTTCTTAATAGTCTTACACCCTTCAATATAGCGGGTGTTTATCACTGACCAATCCATATATTCAAAGAGTAGATCAATATAGTTGTTTTTATCGAGTCCAAACTGACTTAAATAGGCATGCTCCCATAGATCAATCACACAAACAGGTACCCAGCCTGAAAGAAAACCCTTTTCGTGGTCAGCTACCCATGAAAGCTTTAAATCACCTCCATCGATATTGCCAAATAAGATTATCCAGCCAATACCACGAGTTTTTGCAAAACTGAGCACCTTTGATCTAAAGTTTTCAAAACTTCCAAAGGTAGTTTCAATTCGATCTAAAACACGTTTTTTATTGGGTGTTTTACCATTTCCCCCAAGCTGACCAAAATAAAGCTCATGTAAACTCATCCCATCGTATTCAAATCCATATTGCTTGCGCAGTGACTGTAGTAAAAATGGATCCTCTGTTTTATCCATATTGCTATCAATAAAATTTACCTGCGCTACATACCCTTCATACAACTTTAAGTGAATATCAATAAGAGTTGCGTCAAATTTCGGCATTTTAGCTTTTAGGTAGGAAAAATCTTTTGGGATAATTTGATCCGAAAGTAAGACGCCATAGAGCATCGTAATATAAAATAGCTTTTTCATCTAAAACCCCTTTTCAAAATACTATACTTTAATAGAATAATTCCCGCATACTTCAAAATAATGGTAAATAGTTTCGATACATTTTTTTTAGATCATACCCCCCTTATTTTCGAAAAATTTTTGAAAATAATCACCTTTTTTTCCGCACCAAAGCTCTATCTCGTTGTTTTTGGATCTTTATCTCTTTACCTTTTATATAAAAAGCGATTTGAAGCTTTACATTCTAAGGTGCTATACTTCTTTGTGTTAACTAACTTAGTAATGCTTATTTGTGGTCTTTTAAAAATTTCTATCGGAAGAGCAAGACCTTACCTGTTAGATGAAAACATCTCAGGGCTCATCTATTTTACCTTAAATGACTCCTATCTATCTTTTCCTTCAAGTCATAGCGCTATTGCGGCTGCATTTTCACATTCACTTTCTAAAATATTTAGAATTAATCGATCGATTTACCTATTTGCTGCAGCAATTGCTTTTACCAGGATATCCTTAAGAGCTCATTTTGCCTCTGATGCTCTTGTCGGGATTTTAATTGGTCTCTTAAGTTCTTGTTTGCTACTGAAATTCTACCCCAGCCTAAAAACTCCATTTCTTTTGCGGGCAAAAAAAAACTAAGAGGTCGTAACCTCTTAGTTCTTCAAACTTAGCCTAAAAAAAGACTTATTTTGTAGCTTTTCTTCTTCTAACTACGATTTTTTTTGCAACATGTGGTGCTTCATGGTGCACTACGGCAGGAGCATGAGCTGCTGTTTTACGTGTTGTACGTTTAGCTACTCTTTTCTTTGGAGCAGCTTTTTTAGCTGTAGTTTTTCTTTTTGCTGCTACTTTTTTCTTCGGAGCGGCTTTTTTTGCTACTTTTTTCTTTGGAGCTGCTTTTTTTGCTACTCTTTTCTTTGGAGCGGCTTTCTTAGCTGTAGTTTTTCTTTTTGCTGCTACTTTTTTCTTTGGAGCTGCTTTTTTAGCTACTTTAGCTTTTGGAGCGGCTTTCTTAGCTGTAGTTTTTCTTTTTGCTGCTACCTTTCTTTTAGGTGCTATTTTCTTAGCAACTACTTTTCTTTTTGTAGTGGCTCTTTTCTTAGCAGGACTTTTCTTCGCTGCTGTTTTTCTTTTTGCTGCCATGTTTTTCTCCTTAATGATCTCACTTAATTGCAGTTAATGAGAAAGTAAAACAGAAGTATTCAAACACTATCTATTTCTTTCTTATCTGTGAATATAGTTAATTATAACTTTAAATGCTAAAAAACATTTAAACGCTAAATTATAGAAAATTTTAATAAATTAATTTTATCACTGAAACATATCTGTGAGCGGGGTTTTTATAATTTTTCAAAAGGATAAAAAATTATCATTTTTATTTTGCTTTTTATCTTCTAGTGTTTTATGAGTTAATCATTTTAAACGCTATAGATTGAATGTAAAAGGTTTATAAAAC
>CAMCSI010000073.1 GCA_945877885.1 Chlamydia trachomatis | reverse complement strand
AAAAGAGATAATACCATTTTGATCAAGTATATAAGTATAAGCCTAGCGTTATTTCAAACCTTATTATGGACGCTGCCAAGTGGATCAACAGTTGTATCAGGTGGGGCAAGTGTGACAACTGGTACCAAAACAGTTTCTGTGTCTACAACTAATGAAACAAATGTGATTAACTGGACAAATTTTAATATCGCTGCAGATGAGTCAGTTACATTTTCAAGAACTGGCGCTAATGTAAATGATACCTATCATGTGTTTAACGTAGTGACAGGACCAACAGCAACTACCATACAGGGAGGTGTTTTTGGAGGGAATAACTGTAAATTCTACCTTGTAAATCCAAATGGTGTGATTATTGACTCTACCGGTCAAATTGTTTCTGGAGGGGTATTTATTTCGGGTTTAAGTTTATCTGGATCTTTTCAGCCAGATATGAACTTAACATTTACAGGTACTGGTACGGTAGGTTTTTCAGGAACAGCAACAGCTACTAATGGCGATGCCATATTTTTAGGATATCGAGTAACAACCTCTTCCTCCTCTTCTGTAAATGCAAGTAATACAGCAGTTTTAGCAGCCGGTACCGATTTAATCTTTCAACCTGCAAATGAAGAAAGAATTTATATCCAAACAGCAGGAAGTCCCTCCACAGGAACAGGGGTAAATCATTCAGGGACAATCTCAGCAAGTTCTGTGATGATGAAGGCCGATGGAAATATCTATTCTTTGGCGATTAATCATTCAGGAGTGATTAGTGCCTCAAGTTGCAGCAGCAGCGGAGGGAAAATTAAACTGATTGCCGATCCTAAAACCAATGCAAAAGGTGCTGTAGAAATATCTGGAAGTATCACAAGAGGATGTAGCTCTGGGACAGGACCGTCTGTTGAAATTTATGGACACTCTATTGCACTTTTATCGGGATCTTCTATCAACACGGCAGGAATTACTGGTGGGGCAGTAACAATTGGGACAACTACTACCTATCCTTCAGCAAGTGTCTATTTTGACCCTAGTGCCACTATTACAACGACAGGGACAACTGGTAATGGCGGGGCCGTCTCTATGATTGGCAGCACCTCTTTACTATACTTAGGAACAACCAATACTTCTACCTCATCAACGGGAAATGGAGGAAATATTACTATTACCTCTACTGGTTATTTAGGAGTAAATGGTTCAGCAAATTTAGGATCTACAGCAGGCTCTAAAGGAAGTTTTACAGCTACTGGTTCGACCATAAAAGTTGGCGATTCAGCAAACTATGGAACAAATTTTACCCCTCCAAATTATACAAGTTCAAGTGTTGATTCAGTATTTACAAAAACCTCCCTTGAGCAAATTTTAGGCAGTGGCGCAGTAAATATTATTGGTACAGATATAGATCTTTTAACCAATGATATTACCTGGTCTTCAGGGTGTAGACTAAGTTTAACCGCATCGGATCAAATAGATATCGCTAAGTTATTTACAATGACAGGTACCGGATTTAATGGTACAGCGGTTTTCAGCATGACAGCTCCGATTATTAATATTACAGCCGCATCTACAGTAGGTGTTCACCTTACAAGTGGAGATATCGATGTACATGCCTCTAATTTACTTTATTTGACAGGGGCCCCGTCTGGATTTTCCTATATCAGAACAGATGATGGAGATATTGCCATCCACTTTGGAAATTATCTTAATATGAGAGGATCAGGCGGAGAGGCAAGGATTTCTGCGGAAAATGTGACAATCAACGGACTATCTGCAGGGGTAGGGGATGTATCGTTAAGAGGTGAGTCCTGTGGAACAGCTTATATCATCGGTACAGAATCTGTCTTGATTGGAACAACCACCTCTGTCGATGATGTAGAGGTTATTGCAGGAGAGTGCGGCTCTTCTTTAATCACCTATATTTCAGGTGGATCGGTCACTTTGAATATGAGTGGTGATTTAACAGTGCAAGGGGGAGGATCGGGCTTTGGAAATATTGCTCAAATTATCACACCAAACGGCACTCAAAAAGATATAAGCATCACAGCAGATAACGTCTATATAAATGCAGGGACGGCCGGTACAAATAATAGTGCAATTGTAATGAATAATTCTAATAATGGCGCTTTAGTCATTACAACAACTAGAGATTTACTCTTAAGTGCTGGTGGATCTGGTACTACAGGATCCATAGCGCAACTATTTTCTAAACTAAATACCTTTACTGTGGGAAGAGATTTTTTACTTCAAGGGGGAGGTGGGATAGCATCTCTTGCTTCAGTGTATGGATATAATGGAAATACGATTGATGTAACAGGGGATATTGGTATCTATAGTGGATCTGCTGCAAATACCCATGCAAAAATTGAAACAGAATATGGACATATTGCTATTACCTCGGGTGGAAGTATTTATATGTACACAGGTAACTCGATTTTGTCAGATGTATATGTTACCTCAAATAACGGCAGTGTAAGTTTTACCTCAGCTCGAGATATTCGAATGAGGGGAAATTGTGGTATCCCAAACAAATCTTACATCTATTCAAATGGAACAGGCAATATTGCCTTAAGCGCAGTGCATGATATTACCCGTATTGGAAATACAGAAGTGAGCGCAAAGGGAACAGGCTCATTTGCTGTTGCAAATGGAAACTATTCATTTGTAGGATGTAGCAGCAATGTTACCCCAGTAATTGCAGCTGCAGCTCCTTTTGATTACTACCAATATGATTTTCTTTATGAGCTGTTTTATAGATTAAATTACTTTACCTGGTATGATTGGTATTTATTCCATAGCACAGATTTTTGGGATAGACACACCTACACCTCTTATTAATTCATAAAAAAAGGCCTATCTCGTAAGAGATAGGCCTTTTTGTTAAGAGGTCAAAAACTAATCGTTGTTTTTGATTTCTTCCACTTCTGCATCTTCGATATTATCCTTGCTATTTTCAGATGACCCAGCATTTTGGTGCGTATAGGAACGCCCTTTTTCTGATGTATCTGCCGAAGGTTCTTCAGAAGAGGCTCCTTGTAAAGACTCACCAATTTTTTGAATTACTTGATTGAGTTCCTCTTTGGCAGCTTTGATCTTTTCAGAACTATCGGTTTTAAGAGCCTCTTTTGCAGCCTCGATCTTTTGTTCGATAGCTGTTTTTACTTCTGCAGGCACTTTGTCTGCATAATCCTTAAGAGATTTTTCTGCTCTAAAGATTAAACCATCTGTCTCATTTTTAAGATCGATTTTCTCTCGAGTGAGTTTATCTGCCTCTTTATGAGCTTCGGCATCATTTACGGCTCTACTAATTTCCTCACTGCTTAATCCAGAGGAGGCTTCGATACGGATCTTTTGCTCTTTGCCAGACTGTTTGTCTTTTGCAGATACATGTAAGATACCATCGGCATCAATATCAAAAGCCACTTCAATTTGAGGAACTCCACGAGGTGATGGAGGGATATCAGAAAGATCGAAGTTACCAATCTTTTTGTTATCTGCTGCCATCTCTCTTTCCCCTTGAAGAACAGCAATTGTTACCGCTGGCTGATTATCTGCCGCTGTAGAAAATACCTGCTTTCTTTGTGTTGGGATGGTTGTGTTTCTTTCAATCACTTTAGTCATCACTCCGCCTAATGTCTCAATACCTAAAGATAAAGGAACTACATCAAGAAGAAGAACATCTTTTACATCGCCTGTTAACACCGCACCTTGGATAGCTGCACCAATTGCAACCACTTCATCAGGGTTTACCCCTTTATGAGGCTCTTTTCCAAAGATAGCTTTTACTTTTTCTTGTACCATTGGCATACGTGTCATTCCACCCACTAAGATCACTTCATCGATCTGAGAGGTTGAAACGCCTGCATCTTTCAACGCTTTTAAGCAAGGACCTTTTGTTCTTTCTACAAGATCTTCTGCAAGGCTTTCAAACTTTGCTCTTGAAAGAGTTAAGTTTAAGTGCTTAGGACCGCTATTGCTCATAGTAATAAATGGCTGATTAATCTCTGTAGATCCTGTTCCTGAAAGCTCGATTTTTGCTTTTTCAGAAGCATCACGAAGTCTTTGTAGAGCCATCTTATCAGTTGCTAGATCAATACCATGCTCTTTTTTAAACTCATCTAGAATCCACTTCATGATTACACCATCAAAGTCATCACCACCTAAATGGGTATCGCCGTTTGTAGCAAGAACTTCAAATACACCATCACCAATTTCTAGGATAGATACGTCAAACGTACCGCCCCCTAAATCATACACAGCAATTTTTTGATCTTTACCCTTTTTATCTAGACCATAAGCTAAAGCTGCAGCTGTTGGTTCGTTGATAATACGACGAACGTTTAGTCCTGCAATTTTTCCTGCATCTTTTGTAGACTGTCTTTGAGAATCGTTGAAATAAGCAGGTACTGTAATTACTGCCTCAGTAACTTCTTCGCCAAGGTAAGCCTCTGCTGTTTCTTTCATTTTCGCAAGAACTGCAGCACCTATTTCTTCAGGGCTGAATTTTTTACCAACTGCTTCAATGACTACCTTTCCGCCACTTCCTTCAGAAATTTTGTAAGAGACAGCATTTTTCTCTCCAGATACTTCACTATATTTTCTACCAATAAAACGTTTTGCAGAAGCAATTGTATTGTCAGGATTGGTTACAGCTTGTCGTTTTGCAGGAATACCAATTAAACGCTCATCCCCTTTAAAAGCGACGATAGAAGGGGTTGTTCTTGCACCTTCGGCGTTTGTGATTACTTTAGCATCTTTACCTTCCATGATCGCAACGCATGAGTTGGTTGTTCCAAGGTCGATACCGATAATTTTAGTACTTTTCTTCTTTGTCATAGATTATCCTTTTGTTATTTTTTATTTTACTGTTTAGTGGATATATTTTTTGCAACTTTTACTTGCGCAACACGAATCACTCGTTTGTCTTGTTTATATCCCTTCATTAATTCTTGAATTACAGTGCCATCTTCATGATCTTTTGTCTCGACAAGCTCTATTGCTTGATGATAATGAGGGTCAAAAGGTTTTCCTAAGCTGTCAAAAGAGACCACACCATGGTTTTCTAAACTTGATTTAAATTGATCTAAAATCATTTTAAAACCAATTGCCCAGTTTTGCATTTCATCTGAAAGATTTGCCGTATGATTTAAAGCATTTTCTAAATTATCAATGGGAGATAAAAGATCTTCTACAATATTTCCTATTGCGTAGGAGATAAGCTCTTTTTTCTCTTGCATAAGACGAGTTTTTGTATTTTCCATTTCTGCAAGCGCTCTGAAATACTTATCTTTATATTCTGCAGCCTCTTTTGTTTTTTGTACAAGCTGCTCTTGCATTAAATCTGCTGCTGAAAATGTTTTTTCTTCCGTCTCTTTGATCGGCTCTTCATGTTCTTTTTTTGTCATACACTCTCTTTGTGGGTTAGACCGATTACTGGAAGGCCACTATTTGTGTAGGTGACCTCTTTAGATTTTGGTGTTCGGTAGTTTAATTGAAATTTATATAAGCTTTTTGTGAGATTATCGCTAAGTAATGCAGAGATTGTCTCAAGAAGGGAAATAAGTTCTTTATAATTCATTCTCGATGGGCCAGCAACTGCAATGTTTCCAACGGCTTTATTGTGAATATAATAAGGTATTTGAATAAGTGAGCTTTTGTACGGAGGGGGAATATGCTCTTTTAAATCTTCTCCAATATATAATTTTAACTCTTTGTTATTATATAAAAGCTGCTGCAAGATAGCTGAATTTTCAAAAAGAGATAAGGTGTTTGATAAGACCTTTGGATCATGGAATTCACTGTGGCGAAGAAGTTTTGCAAAGCCGCCTTTGTAAATATCTGGATGATTCATATTTGTAAAGCTTATAAAGTGGCGAAGAATTACCTCATCGTAAGCGGTTTTGGCAAAAATTTCTTCCTCTTCTGTAAGGGAGGGTTTATCTAATGAGGTGAGTCTAAATTGAAAATACTCTTGTAATCTATTGATAGTGAAATTGCTCATCTGACCCGGTAAATAAAGGGTTTCAGTATGAATGAATCCAAAATCTGTTACTATAATACAAACTGCGCGACCATCATCTACTTTCGAAAGGATAATTTTAGAAATAAAATCTTGATCAAATCTTGGTGCGGTGATTAAAGTGGTTAAAGAGGTAAGATCTGCAATTGCCTCTGTCACTTCTTGAAGATAGTAAGAGAGTCTTTTTGTCTCTTTGCTGATAATACTTTGTAAGAATTCATAGTCTTGTTTACCAATTTTTGGAATCTGCTTTTTTTCAAGGAGCGTTTCAACATATAATCTTAAGGCAAGATCTGTAGGAGACCTTCCTCCAGAGGTGTGCTCTTGTATAAGGTAGCCGCTACTTTCCAGGGAGGCAAAATAATTTCGAATGGTTGCAGAGCTTAAAAGCTCAAAACCATTTTCCCTTAACGTGTTAGATCCAACAGGCTTGCCGGTGGTTAAAAAAAGCTCTACAAGACCCATAAGGACCTCTATCTCACGCTCTTTTTTAGAAGCTGGTTTTTTCTTCATCATTAACTTTCTCACCTTTCTTACTTATTAGTATATTATATAGGGGCTCTTTTGGCAAGAATTTTTAGCACTTAATTTAAGTGACTGCTGAATTAATTTATAAAGCACTGTAATTAAGTATCTTAAAATCTCTTTGATTTTTAAGAAACGATCCTTTATCATAGAAATTTTTATTTTTTAAGAGGTTCAAATGTGGGAGAAACAGACTAAAAAAGCATACATCGGGGTCTCAAA
>CAMCSI010000072.1 GCA_945877885.1 Chlamydia trachomatis | reverse complement strand
TACAAGAGCAAAAGAATTTTTTAATAATTCCGATAATAAAATTAATCAAGTAGCAAACAACGTAAATAGATTTCTTCAAAAACCTTAAGCAAGATAGAAATATTAATTTGTAGCATGAGTATTGCGAGTGTGTCTACACACTCGCTTTTTTTTTGACTAACCTTCAAAGAATTTTAAACTTTTTCTGTTCTTTGTGAAAAGATATCTTAATTTCCAAAGTCATCTAAAATAATACTTTCTGCATCGACACCGTAATTATAAAGAGTCTGCATAACCATTTTATTATGCATAGGAGGACCGCATACGTAGTACAAAGCCTCCTCTGGGGCATTCATAAGCTTTAACTGACCTTTTTCAAATGCATTACAGACAAAGCCTGTTTTTAATGGATCATTTCTATCCCAACCATTTTTTATATCCACCTCTTCTGGTTCAGAAAGAACAAGGTGGTAGGTAAAATTCTTATATTCAGATGCAAGAGATTCAAACTCTTCTTGATAAATATTTTCCTTCAAACTTCGAGCCCCATACCAAAGAGTTACCTTTCGTTTAGTTTGTTTATCATAAAAAAGATCAAGGATATGAGATCTTGCAAAGGAAGCTCCGGCTCCACCAATCAAAAAAATCAACTCTCGACCATCATCAATCATATGGGATTCTCCGTAGGGACCAGAGAGCTCAACCTCATCGCCCTCTTTAAGGGAAAATATATAGGATGAACCAATTCCCCAGGCAATACTTTGGCTAATTGTACCGTTTACAAAAGGAGGAGGGGCAATACGTACTGTAAATCGTAACACCCGCCCTTCTTTAGGATAGGAGGCAAAGGAATAAGCTCTCATCTCCCCCCCCTCTTGAAAATGTATTTCCTTTTCAAACAGATGGTAAGAATTCCAATCATTTAAATACTGATCATCAATAGTTTTTTTCCAATCCTTTGGATGAGTTGAAAAAGGGGGGATCATTATTTGCATATAATCTCCAGGAATATAGCTAATTTCCTTATCTTCTGGGATTTTTACGATAAGCTCCTTTATAAAGGTGGATACATTTTGATTCGAAAGTACTTTTGCTTTAAATGAGGTCACATGCATAGCAGATGGGGGCAATTGCATTTTTAATGAATCCCTTACTTTACACTGGCAAGAAAGCCTCCACCCCTCTTTAATTTTTTTTGTAGTAAAGATCGACTTTTCAATCTCACAAAGATCTCCTCCGCCTTCGGTTACACGAACTTTACATTGATGACACGTCCCTTTTCCGCCGCAAGAGCCAGCAATTCCATAACCAAGAGAGGTTAAGCTATTTAATAAAGTGCCACCGGCAGCTGTTTTTTCTTCTATTTCCCCATTGATCAGAAGCTTGCATTCAATTGCAGGAGATAGGTACCCTTTGATGGTTAAAATGCACATCGATAAAAATAGACCAACCATCACTAAAAGAAGGGTAGGAATAAAAATTTCAAAAATAGACATAATTCACTTGGTCTTTATCTTTTCTTTACAATGATTATGTCGTGTTTTATTGTCTAGCTAAACTATTTTCTAAATAAAGTGAACATGTTAGAAAACAAGATAAAAAGTTTGTATAATAAACCTTTATAAAGCTCAACTCTAATTGTATGTGAATAAACTATGTCCGACCCTTGTCTTTGACGAGTAACTTCGGGTATTGGTATTTCCCGTTTGATTGGTGATGACATTTAGTTATATTCCCATAAATATTAGGGAGATAGTTTGAATTGACCCGTTATTTATTGCAAGGTAAAGGTTTTTTTTATGGAAAATTAAAGAGAATTTCTTCATACTGTCATCATTATGACACAAAAACATGAACATTGGTCTTCCAAATTAGGGTTTATTTTAGCAACAGCAGGCTCTGCTGTAGGATTGGGAGCTCTTTGGCGCTTTCCATATATTGCAGGAACAAATGGAGGCGGGGCTTTTGTTTTTCTCTATTTATTGTTTACCTTTTTACTTGGTTTCCCCCTTTTTATTGCTGAATTAATCATTGGAAGAAAGACGCAAAAAAGTGCTGTTCTTGCCTATTCAATGCTCTCTAATAACTCTGAAAATTGGAGAGGACTTGGTTGGCTAAACTTTTTAACCTCATTGATCATTTTATCATTTTATAGCGTAGTTGCCGGCTGGGTATTAAGTTACATATTTATGTCTATTGGAAATTTCTCTTTAGGAAAATCCCCACAGCAAATTCAACAAGTATTTGACCTACTTTATACCTCCCCTTGGATTAATCTATTTTGGTTTGGCTTATTTCTTCTCATAAACCTTGCAATCGTAAGCAGCGGCATAAAAAAAGGAATTGAGCATTGGTCAAAAATTTTAATGCCTTTACTTTTTATCTTTTTAATTGGTTTATTTATCTTCTGTATGACGCTACCTGGTTTCATTCCTGCCTTTAAATTCGTTTTTGTCCCAAATTTTTCAAAGCTTGGACCAGAGGGTATATTAAATGCGCTTGCAATGGCTCTATTTACCTTAAGCGTTGGTTATGGAATCATTGTCACTTATGGCAGCTACATGCACAAGTCAGAAAATATCCCAAAAAATGGCTTTTATGTTGCAATAACAACGGTTGTTGCCTCTTTAATTTCTGCATTGGTAATATTTCCTATTGTATTTACTTACAACCTTCCTCCAGAGGGTGGACCTGGACTTGTTTTTAAAACCCTACCGGTTTTATTTGCAAAAATGCCGGCAACTATTTTAATTTCAACGGTCTTTTTCTTCCTTATGCTCTTTGCCTCTCTTACATCTACCATCTCTCTATTAGAAATCTTAGTAGCAAACGTTATGCAAGTATTTGACATTGAGAGAAAAAAAGCTTGCTACTATCTTACAGCACTCACTTTTGTAATTGGGATTCCGAGTGCATTTGCAGGTTCTGGCAAGTTATTTCCAAATTGGACTGCCATTTATGGAAAAAACTTTTTTGATATGATGGATTATATCACTATTAGTTGGTTTACCCCTATTTCAGCCCTTCTTACAACCATTTTTGTTGGATGGTTACTGAAAAAAGAGATGCTTTATGATGAGTTTTCAAGTGGGACAAATCTTCGATTTTTAGCGGGTCCTTGGTACTTCATCGTTAAGTATGTGGCACCTATCGTAATTGCCTTTATTATTTTACATGAATCTGGTTTAGTGAGTTTATAATATATGTCTTCAGCAGCAATTAGCGTTGATTCTCCAGCAGATAATGTATCGATACAATCTCAACCTTCTATCTCCTATGAAATAACACGAGTTGATACAAGGACAGTAGCTGATCTTGCATCTGTCTGGTTTCAAAAATATCCTACTTTAACTGAGGTTCAAAGAACCCCTTCACCAAGTGGGTATGCATGTACTATTAAGCAAATGTCTCTACCAACTGAACTTGGTTTTGCTTATGCAAGAGTTGCTCGTAAAAATCTATTCATTGATCACCTTTTTGTCGAAACAGAGTCAAAATCTCAAAAAGTAATCACAGATACCATAAAAGCAATATTAGAGCATCTAATTACCAATGCAACGAAAAATAATTGCGAAGGCTTAACTATTACCCAAAAGCAAACTTCTCATGATCACTTATATGGAAGTCTTGGTTTTATAAAGCAGGGTGAGTATTTATGCAAACCAATTACAAGAAAGTCTAGAGGGTTACATTTCCCGTTCCTTGCTAAAAAGGATAAACTACCAGTGGATCAACCATTTCATGTTCCTTTAGATGAATATCCAGGAATAATTGTTCAACTTAAGCAATCAGGTAATACCTCTGTTGAAGAAAAAGTTAACAATCTAGCAAAGTGTCAAGAAATTTTTAGAATGATTGGAGTTAAAAGCAAAGATAACCAATATAGGTGTGTAGCTCTTTTAAATCTGACACATCCAGATGAAATCAAAATCGATACAATAGTACATTTTGTTAGAAAAATTAGCCCAAATATAAAGTCACTAAGAAAATGGCTTTTACCTTTTTCTATTAAAAGTGGAAGGAAGATGACTTATACACCAAAAGTAATCACAAGACAAAAAAGAGCCCCAGACGGCCTGCCAAAACCCTCTATCGGAGTAACATAAGATGAATAAAAAGCATGAAAATTGGTCTTCAAAAATCGGATTTATAATGGCTACAGCTGGAGCTTCTGTAGGACTTGGTTCCTTATGGAAATTTCCTTATGTAGCTGGCATGAATGGAGGCGGGGCTTTTGTTTTGCTTTATATTTTATTTTCTTTATTAATTGGATTACCAGTGTTTATTGGTGAACTGATTGTAGGAAGAAAAACACAAAAAAGTTCTGTGCAAGCTTTTGCCGCCCTTAGAAAAAATGGGGGAAATTGGAGAGCTCTTGGTTGGTTCAATGTAATTACTACGTTTTGCCTTCTTTCCTATTATGCAATCATCGCAGGTTGGGTCTTAAGTTATATTTTTATGTCGCTTACAAATTTTTCAAGTGGTAAAACCCCAGAACAAATTCAAGAGGCTTTCAATCTACTTTCAGGATCTCCTTTTACATCTATTTTTTGGTATGTTCTATATCTTCTTTTAAACCTAGGGATCATTTGTAGCGGTGTTACAAAGGGAATTGAACATGTTTCAAAAATCCTTATGCCGGCTCTTTTTATTATTTTGATCGGCCTTTTTATCTATGCTACAACGATGTCTGGGTTTGGACAGGCTTTTAAATTTGTCTTCTATCCGAATTTTGCACAAATTTCCGGTCAATCTGTTTTAGAAGCACTAGGCATTGCCTTTTTTACTTTAAGTATTGGATTAGGTATTAATATTACTTATGGTAGTTACATGCATAAACAGGATAGTATTCCATCAAATAGTTTGATTGTTACTTTAATGACTGTGTTTGTTTCCTTAATTTCCGCCCTTGTGGTTTTTCCTATCGTATTTACCTTCGGTTTTGCACCAGAGGCAGGCCCCGGATTAATCTTTAAGACCATCCCTGTGGTTTTTGCAAAACTTCCAGGAACAATTATTTTATCCACATTATTCTTTTTCTTGGTTTTATTTGCAGCTTTAACCTCAACCATTGCTCTTTTAGAAGTACCAGTTGCAAATTTGATGGAAAATTATAACATTTCTCGAAAAAAGGCTGCCGTTTATATAACTATAGCCGTATTTTGTCTAGGTGTACCAAGCGCTATTTCTTATTCAGGAACAAAGCTTGCTGACTGGGGTTTAATTTTTAATAAGACTTTTTTTGATACGATAGATTATATCACTTCAAATTGGCTTATTCCTCTATCAGGTCTTTTCACTGCGATATTTATTGGTTGGTTTACCTCTTCTAAAGATCTTAGGAATGAATTTGAGATAGGCTCAAAATCAAGGACTTTAGTCACTCCTTGGTATTTTCTGCTAAAATATGTGGCGCCACTTATTGTCATTTTGATCGTTTTACAAGAAACCGGCCTTATCAAAATGTAACTTTTAACTTATTATAAATTAACAAAAAAAGGTATACTCGTTATTATGACACAAAAACATGAACATTGGGCATCAAAGATAGGATTTATCTTAGCAACAGCTGGTGCTGCAGTAGGTCTTGGCGCCCTTTGGAGATTTCCTTATGTTGCAGGTTTAAATGGAGGCGGAGCCTTTGTTCTTCTTTATGTAATATTTACATTCCTCATTGGACTTCCTGTCTTTCTTGGTGAACTTATTATTGGAAGAAAAACACAAAAAAGCTCTGTGCTTGCCTTTCCATCTCTTCGTAAAAATGGAGAAAATTGGGCAGGTCTTGGCTGGCTTAACTTTTTGACCACACTTTTGATTCTCTCTTATTATTGCGTCATTTCTGGCTGGGTGTTAAGTTATATTTTCATGTCATTAAATAAATTTTCAAAAGGAAAATCTCCTGCAGAAATTCAGGAATCTTTCACCTTACTTGTTTCCTCTCCTGGCATTTCTCTTCTTTGGTTTGCTCTTTTTCTACTGATAAATCTTGGTATCGTTTGTAGCGGTGTGAAAAAAGGGATTGAACATTTTTCAAAAATCTTAATGCCTGCTCTTTTTGTTATCCTAATAGGACTATTCATCTATGTGATGACCATGCCTGGTTTTAAGCAAGCCTTTTTGTTTGTATTTGCCCCAAAATTTGAAAATTTATCCACTCAAGGTGTTTTAAGTGCTTTATCGATGGCTTTTTACACATTAAGTGTGGGTCTTGGAATAAACATCACCTACGGCAGCTATATGCAAAAAAGTGAAAATATTCCTACCAATGGATTAATTATTACTACCATGACCGTATTTGTCTCCTTAATATCTGCCTTAGTGATTTTTCCGATTGTGTTTACGTTTGGATTTGAGCCTCAAGCAGGCCCAGGCTTAATCTTTAAGACACTTCCTGTAATTTTTGCGACCCTTCCAGCGTCGGTTTTAATTTCCACTCTATTTTTCTCACTTGTTTTGTTTGCGGCCCTCACATCTACTATTGCATTAGTGGAAGTGCTTGTGGCAAACGTGATCGAAAACTTTAATATATCAAGAACACGTGCTGCAATTATGCTTACAGTGATTATATTTATCATAGGTATACCTAGTGCCCTTTCTGATTCAGGATCATTATTCCCAACTTGGTCGCAAATTTTTGGAAAAAATTTCTTTGACACCATGGACTATATCACAGGTAATTGGATGATGCCGATATCTGGTTTATTTACAGCAATATTCATCGGATGGTTCATAAATAAACAAGAGATCATGATAGAATTTTC
>CAMCSI010000071.1 GCA_945877885.1 Chlamydia trachomatis | reverse complement strand
GGATTATTTCAAGAACAGGGATAAAGGAGCGTCGAATTGCGGCAGATGATGAAAGCACTTCAGATTTAGGGGTAAAAGCGGCTTTAAAGGCGCTAGAAAAGGCAGGTAAGACGGTAGGTGATATTGATCTAATAATTGTTGCAACTCTTTCTCCAGATCATCTCTTTCCAAGTACTGCTTGTTTAATTCAAAAGAAATTAAATGCAACCTGTCCTGCCTTCGATGTGGGGGCTGCCTGTAGTGGTATGATTTTTGCATTAGCTGCTGCTAAAGGATTTATTTCCTCTGGCCTATACAAAAATATTCTTGTGATTGCTTCAGAAAAGGTATCCTCTGTGATTGATTATACGGACCGAAGCACCTGTGTGCTATTTGGTGATGGTGCCTCATGCGCCTTACTTTCAAGTAGCAGTGATTCGGAAATTTCCTTTGAAATCAAAGAAATTGATTTAGGTTCCGATGGGAATATGCATGCAGCACTAGAAGTTCCAGTAGGACATCCTTTTATGAAAATGGATGGATCTACCGTATTTCGTCATGCGGTTAAAAGGATGAGTACTTCAATTAAGACTTGTTTAGAAAATGCATCACTTACTGAGGATCAAATTGATTATTTTATTCCACATCAAGCGAATCAAAGAATTAGTGATGCGCTGTTAAAGAGATTTTCTTTTAGTGAAGAAAAAGTACACAAAAATGTGGATAGGTATGGAAATACATGTGCTGCTTCAGTTGGAATTGGTCTTGATGAATATATTGAAACAAAACCTCACGGGAGCAAGCATATTTTACTTGCGGCTTTCGGGGCAGGCTTTACCTGGGGATCTATGATTTTGACAAGAGAGGGAGAGTGAAGAAAAAAGCGTTTATCTTTCCCGGACAGGGGGCACAAAAGCCTTTTATGGGTAAAACATTTTATGATCAGTTTCTTTGCTCTAAAGAGGTGTTTCAGAGTGCAGAAGATATTTTATCGATGTCAATTACCTCTAAAATTTTCACCTCTGAGGAAGATGCGTTAAAAAGAACTGATTTTTGTCAGATTGCATTATTTGTTACCTCGGTAGCTATTTTACACGCTGCACAAAAGGAGTTAAATATAGAGCCTTTTGTCACCGCGGGGCTTAGCTTAGGGGAGTATGGGGCTGCATATGCTGCAAAAAAAATGTCTTTTGCCGACAGTTTACTTTTACTTAAGCAGCGCGGATCTTTAATGCATGAGGCGACAATGAGTTCAAAGCAAGGGATGAACGTAGTGTTTGGTTTAGAGGATAAAGATATCCCGTCACATTATCAGATTGCAAACTGCAATAGCCCTGGTCAACTTGTTATTGGTGGAACTTTAGTAGAAATGGAGCGGGCAAAGGTGGAGCTAAAAGATTTGGGTGCAAGGCGCGTGTTATCACTAAATGTTGCAGGGGCTTTTCATACCACCTATATGGAGGGGGCAAAACAAAAGCTTGCTCATTTTGCAAAGAGTTGTAAAATAGTTTCATCAAATATTTTTTTTGTGATGAATATGAATGGGGCTGTGGTTAATGATCCGGAGGAAATACGGGATAACCTTGTAAATCAAGTTTCAAAGCGAACAAGATGGCTTGACTGTATGTACCAGATGGAGACAATGGATGTAGATTATATAGAGATGGGTCCATCTCAGCTTTGTCCTATTGCTAAGAAAATGAACATACAAAATTCTGCTGTATCGATTGAAGAGGTTAAGGATCTAGAGGGGCTTTATGAAAAGATTTGAAAGTAAGAAGGTGGTAATTACAGGCGGCTCTAAAGGAATTGGGTTACAAATTGCAAAACATTTTTTAAATGAAGGGGCAAGTGTTGCCATTTTAGGAAGATGCCCAGATAGAGGCGCTGAAGTTTGTAAAACCTTAACTGGGGATGTCACTTTTTATTCAGTAGATGTAAGTGATCATCAGAAAGTAAAGGAATTTGCAGATAACCTATTGGAGAAATGGGGCTCTATTGACATTCTTGTCAATAATGCTGGAGTTTCAAAAAATTCTTTGTTTATGCGCATTAAGGAAGAGGAGTGGGATCATGTGATTGGAACAAATCTTAAATCTGTGTATAATATGACTCATGCATTTACAAGAAATATTATTAAAAATAAAGGGGCCCGTATTATAAACATATCTTCAATCGCAGGAGGAGTGGTGGGGGGCAATCCTGGCCAGGCTCATTATGGTGCCTCAAAGGGTGCAATTGTTAGTTTAACCAAGGTTCTTGCTAAAGAATTTGCAAGACGTGGTGTGACGGTCAACTGTGTAGCTCCTGGTTTTACTGACACAGATATGGTAGATTTTTTAAACGAAGAAAATAGAAAAAAATGCGAGGAGTTGATCCCTATGCAACGGTTTGCTGGGGTGTCTGAAATTGCTGATGCAGTATTATTCCTTGCAAGTGAACAAGCCTCTTACATCACCGGACACACTCTTGTGGTTGATGGTGGGTTAACATCTTAAAAACATTAAAAACAAACAGAAGGTAAAAAAAATGAATGATATTGAAAGAGAAATTGAAAAAGAAGTGATAGCAATAGTTGTTGAGCAACTAGGTGTGGAGGAATCAGAAGTTTCAAGAGATAAGTCTTTTGTAGAGGATTTAAACGCTGACTCTTTAGATCAAACAGAGCTTATCATGACTTTTGAAGAAAAGCTTAATTTTGAGATTAAAGAAGATGAAGCTATGGCACTAAGAACAGTTGGTGATGTAGTGGAATATATTTTAGAGAAAAGAAGTCTTTTAAATAAGTAACTCATTTAAATGAAATCCTTCGTAAGTGAAAACTGCGAAGGATTTTTTATGTTTTTGCGTCGATAAATATTTTTTGCATTCGCTTTACTTCGGTGATATTTAAGAAAAAGCGGATATCTTCTTTACGATCTTTTATTTCATCAATTGTTTCTATAAATTCTTTGTGATGAGCCGATGTGTGTTCAAACGCATCAGGGCATGCTGGATAACTTGGGAATTGATCTGTTGTTAGAGCTAGATTTTTTGGTTCATATAAAAAGTTTAAAAATTTATAAACGCTATCATGATTTTTTGTTTCATTATTAATTACAGCGCATTGTATAGAAAGAAAAATAGCATCACTAGGTAGGGTAAATTTAATGAGGTCACTTCTTTCTTTTAAACCTGTAATAAATGAGGTTTTTAAAAGTGCGATTTGAGCGGCGTTTGAGCATAGAAGATCTTTTGCTCGAAAATCAGCATAAGCTTCCATGCTTTTTTTCTGCTCTATTAAAAGCTTTGTAACCTCTTTTTCCTGATCTTCATTTATGGAATCTATATCACCATATAAATGGTAGGCGGCAAGATCTATTAATTCCACAATATCTGGGGTGGTTACTTTTCGATATCTTTCATCAAACAAATCATCTAAAGATAGCTTGTCCTTTTCAACCATAGCTGGATTATAGCCGATACCATAAGCTTCCCACACAAAAGGGATGGAATAATCATTTTCAGGGTCAAATGTTTGATTTAACAAACATGGGTAGATTCTGTCTAAAAAGTTAAGTCTTGATTTATCAATTGTTCCAAGAAAACCTCTATCAGATAGAATTTTACACCCAAAGTCACATGGAAATAAAAGATCGATTCCCTCTCCCTTTCCCTTTGAAAATTGTAGTTTTGTAAGCAATTCCTCATTAGTGGTAAAAAAATGCAAATTTACTTTTATCCCTGTTTCGACTTCAAATCTATCGATCATATCAAGATCAAAAACACCGCTATAAACAAATACGTTGAGTTCGTTTTTTTTCGTTTTCCAAAAAGGATCCATGGTAATGAACTTTAGACCACCAAGGATGATCATAAATAACGCAAGGGTAAAAAGGGATCGGATGATTTTTAGCATGTTTCCACCTCCTCCTTTTTTTTAAGAAGGAAAATTAATGTGGTAATAAGAATGGTAAAAAGGAGAACAAATGTTGAAAGAGCGTTAATTACAGGGGATACCCCGTAGCGCAATGAGGCAACAAGAAATAAAGATAAGGTTTGGGCTGAAGAGCCTGCACAAAAATAGGCGAGGATAAAGTCATCAAAGGAGAGGATAAAAACCATTAAACCTGATCCAAGAAGTACTGGCATCATAAAAGGAAGAACGATTCGTCTAAAGGTTGTCCATGAGGAGGCTCCAAGTATGGCAGAGGCTTCCAAAAGTGTTGGGTTGAGATCTTTAAACCTTAAAGACATTAAAGGGATCGAAAACCCAAGTCCGAGAATTGAGTGAGCAATTGTTACAGTAGCAAGTCCTAGACCTATATTTAACATAGAGAAAAAGGTTACAAGAGAGAGGGCAAGAACTACATCCGGAATCATCAAATTACCGTAAAAAAGGGGGATGATGCGACTTATTTTTCCCCCAACGGTTTTATAATAGATTAAGAGGGTAGAAAAAACAAAACAGATCAAAGAGGCGCTTACCGCTATGATGATAGAATTAAAAAATGAAAGCCAAATTTCAACATTATAGAAAAGTTCTTTATACCAGGAAATGGTAAAGGATGAAAACGCGTTAGGGGGTGGGGATAGGTTAAAAGAGTATATCACGAGCATCAAAATAGGGGCATACATAAATATATAGACAAATGAAAAGAGAAGTTTTGACAAGGGGCTTGATTTACGATTTATCATGGCTATCTCCCTGCATAAAATTAAATAGGGCTTTAAGACATAGGTAAATGATATAGGAGCAGATTAACAGTACAGCAATAGATAGTGTGGTAAATGCTAACCCTTCTGCTCCATTTGATTCATTTTCACCCAGTAAATGGATCGATATGACACTACCTACGTAGGCAACTTTATCTCCGCCGATTAGTTCTGGGATGATAAATTCACCAAAAGCGGGGATAAAAACCAAGAAGAATCCACTGATGATCGATTTTTGGATGATAGGGAGTACAATTCTGCTAAAGGTTTTTAATCTTGAGGCACCAAGGGTAAGGGAGGCTTCAAAAAAGGAGGTGTCAAAACGTTCTAAGGCAGAAAATAAGGGAAGTGCGATGAATGGAGTGTAATAATAAACCATAAGAAAAAGGGAGGCTGACTCATTATTTAGGAAATGAAAAGGTGTTTTGATTAAACCTACATTTAATAAAAAGGTATTGATCAACCCATCTGCCTCAAGGATATAAAACCAAGCATAAACATGGAGAAGAAAATTCGTCCAAAAAGGAATAAGCAGAAAAAAGAGAAGAAGGTGCTTCCATCTATTTGTTTTAAATACAATAAAATAACTAAGTGGAAAAGCGATACATAAGGCAATCACAGCGGTTGAAAAAGCAAGGGATAAAGAGCTAAAAATCGCTTTAAAATGAGATAGGTTTAGAATTGGGGCAAAATGCTGAAAAGATAAGGAGACTTTTCCAGTATCTGAAATAGTTAAAAAGCTTGTTGCAAGTAGTAAGGCTATTGGGAAGTAGAAGAAAAGGATTTGCCAAAAAAGAGGAGTGGAGGAAATTACATGAACGAGCTCTTTTTTAATAGAGGAAAGTGAAGGTTTAATAAAATAGGCTTTTTTTACCCTAAGTTTTAAAAGAAGCGTCCTTATCATCCCCCCTCTAAGGCAAGTGTATTTTCTTTTTGCCAGTAAAGATAGACTTCATCATCGTAATCAATAAGTTCTTTTTCAATATGTTCGTCATTTTGTTCAAAGACTTTAACTTTTGTTTCCCCAACTAATACTTGGTAAAAGGTGGATCGACCTGTATAAATAATAGATTGAACGACCCCTTTAAGATAGTTGGAAAATTCTTTGGACTCTCTTTTTGTAATCAAAATTTTTTCAGGACGTATTGTAAGAAGGGCAGAGGAGCCCCTTTTTGCCCAAGAGCAAGTTTTTTCATCCAAGGAGAACGTTCCAAGGGATGTAGATAGATATTTAGTGTTTAAATCATCAATTTCTACAGTACCTTCTAAGATGTTGGTATTTCCAACAAACTCAGCAACAAATCGGGAGTTTGGAAACTCATATATTTCCTTAGGAGTACCCATTTGTTCTAGGTTTCCTTGAGCATTCATGATAGCCATTTTATCAGCAACAGTAAGTGCCTCTTCCTGATCATGAGTTACATAAATAAAGGTCATTTCAACGGCATCTTGTAATTCGATTAATTCAATAAGAAGCTTTTCACGTAGCTTAAAATCAAGCGCTGCAAGTGGTTCATCAAGAAGCAAAACTTGAGGTCCTTCAATGATGGCTCTTGCAATAGATACACGTTGCTGCTGGCCTCCAGATAAATGGGAAGGTTTTTTGTAAAGGTGGTCCTTAAGATGAAAAGCCTCTGCTAATTTTAAAACTTTTTCTTTAATAATTTGCTTTGATACTTTTTTAATGGATAAACTGTAGGCAATATTATCAAATACAGTAAGGTGGGGAAATAAAGCATAGTTTTGAAAAACCATATTGATAGGCCGTTTATGAATTGGCATATGGGTAATTTCCAAGGGTCCAAGAAATATTTTACCAGAATCTACAGTTTCAAGCCCTGAAATAAGGCGTAAAAGGGTGGTTTTCCCACAGCCTGAGGGGCCAAGAAGGGCAAAAAACAAACCTCCAGGGATAGTCATGGTGACATTTTGTAATATAGGGGTGCCGTTTTTACTCTTTGAGACGTTTTCAAGGCGTATACTTCTATCCATATAAGGCACCGTTAACATTCATGAGAATAAAGTATAACTCAGCTCTTAATTTTTATTAAGGGAAAAAATGGTTCTTGCTTTTTTTTATCAATATTCTTGAAAATACTTATTTTAATAATCGGAGAACTCTTTTGAAAGAAATTTTTGACGTGGTAATTGTTGGATCGGGACCTGCG
>CAMCSI010000070.1 GCA_945877885.1 Chlamydia trachomatis | reverse complement strand
CCGATTGTTTGACTCTTTGATCTCAACTGGTTTTACGTAGGCTGCAACTAACGAGGTTTCAAGTGTTTCATCTATATCTGTTTTAAATAAGATAGCGGTAGATAGGGCTAAAACAAGATAACCGATTTTAAAGCTGCGTCTTTGATGGGTAAATGCAAACAGAAGTGGCGCGTAAAGACTTTTAGAAAGAAGGGCCCCAGAGATTAAGGAGGCAAGGATAAATAATGCAGGAAATCTTTCCCATGAAAAATAAAGCCGTTTCATGGCAAAAGAGTTTAGATAAAGAATTTCTTATTAGCTAGGTTTTTTATGCAATGTGAGTGTTTAAAAATATTTCATCCATTTTTTACTCAAAAAAGCTTATACTTTTTCATTATAATCGATTTTTTATAGGATTACCGCTAATATCATCTGTACTTCTCCTTGAAGTTTCCCCTTTTTTCTATTTACTAAATATTAATATTAGAATATTTTCATATCTTTTAAAAGAGAGATTTAAACTTTGAAACCTATTTCGATTGGAACAAGAAAGTTTAAAGAAGGGAACTTATAACCGTTTGCAGGAAGTATTAAATGAACTTAACATATAAGGTTGCTTGGAAAGAAGGAGAAACCGTTCTTTTTATAGATGGCTCATCTCGTAAATATGCAGCAAAGAATGGAAACTTAGCATGGCGTATCAATAATCCTGGATTAATTAAACATAACTGCCGGTTAGCTAAAAAAAATGGTTCGATTGGAGCCTGGGGCAATTTTGCTATTTTCTCAAACCCACTTCAGGGTCATCAAGCTTTAAAAGATTGGCTACAATCTAAAACAATTTTTCAATCAGATCTATACGCTATCGCTAAATATTATCAACCGCAATCTTCTGAAGAATTTGTTCAACATTTAGCATTAGTTGTCGATGTTCCTAAAACAATTAAAATAATAGATTTAACACCGGATAAATTTGAGTGCTTAGTCCATTCAATAGAGAAACTCTGTGGTTTTGTTCGAATAGGCAATGAAGAATTTTTTCTATTGCCAAAAATAGCTGCAAAAATTGAATGTCCAGAAAAAGAAGACTTTTATCTTGTTGGTACAGATCAAACTTTGACGCACCGAGAAGCTATAAATTGGATTGATTCATATCGCCTCGATGCCGTGGTTGTGCATCGATCAAATGGCAGTACTTATCTGCGGTCTCGACCACGTTATCAAATGCAAATATTACAATTGAAATGGGAGCAGCAGCATTTTGGTGCATCTAGTGGACTAGAAACACCGACTCTAGCTCGTAAAATAGGTGAAAAAATTGAAGCTCAATGTATATGGGGATTTGTCAATGGTATTAGAAATACAAGAGAAGATGCACTTGAATCTTGTAATTTGATTTCAAATCAAGCTAAAGGCGAGGAAGTATTTTCATTGTGTAATGACAGTGTTCTACAAGGAGTTAAGGAAGTGGGTGTGGCTATACTTCTAAAAATAGGTGTAGATACGCCTGTTATTAGAAATGCCGTCCAATTCCTTCGGTATTTGCTTTCATTATCGGAACAAAATAATAATACTCCAGTAGTTATCTTTGCTCATAGTCAAGGTGCAGCTATTATTGAACACGCGTTAGTTTCCTTATCTAACGATGAACGAAAGAAAATCAGAATATTTACTTTTGGTGGATGGTCTTTTATTGCTCCTGATATTGCTCATCCAGACTCCCACAATTACGCAAGTGCTGGGGATTTAATCTCTCGAATTGGTTCTTTTAATCTGCAATACCTTGCAATCAGAAGGTATGAAGGTTTTAAAGAAGGGTTAAATCTAGAGCAAATCATTTCGCGCTTGTCTTTTGACGATGCAATTTCAGATCTTGATTGTTTCGATGCTCGAGTCGTTGAAAGATATACTTATGAACGCTCTAAGTATTATCAAAAAGAATTTAAGAAAATCAGCAATTTGACTGTATTAGATTCAGGAAGTTTATGGGAGCACTCTTTCAATAATAAGAGCTATCAAGCTGTTGTTCGTATGAAGATTGATCAATATCGAACAAGTGACGCGAAAGCTAATTCACTGCATTCTCAAAGTATTCTTGTGGAATCCTTTGCTTGAGGAAATATGATGAATACATTTTTTGATGAAGAGTCCGAGAGAAAAAAAACATGTCGATGGGCGTGGATTGCAACAGTTTTCTATCTCATATTATTTCCGTTTTTATTTATGCTCGCATTAGCTAGTTTTATGGTGTTTGATCGCCCAAATACATCCATACTTTTTGGTTTTGGATTAATATTTATCTATTTTTTGATGCCGTTATCGATACCGTGCACTTTTTATTTAGTTTGGTCTCGGTATGCTAGAAAAAGTTACACAAAAAGTCGGCGCTTTTGTTGGATACCTATATGGATTATTGGAGCGGTGTTGATTAGCTTTGCCATGATGGATGTCGTTGAAAGTTTTTTCGTGTGGATTTAGGGTATCATATTAAATCTCCATGGATAAATAATTCACTCACCTTACTTAAGATGAGTAATGATTTAAATGTGAATCCTGCAGAGTTAGAGCTGATCCCTGAAAAATAGCAAAAATCTCACACTACTTATTTTTTAAATTATCGTCATTTAGGGATCCATGAATGATACGGGCGGCTCTTGCACCAGTTATGTGGTGAAGTACCCACTCAAACATCACAGATAATCGATTGCGGAAACCTATCAAAAAGGCTACGTGAACAAATACCCAAACGATCCATGCGCTAAGTCCTTTAAAGTTAAAACCTCTTACAGATGCAATCGCTTTTCCTGTTCCGATGGTGGCTAGGTTTCCTTTATCAAAGTAGGAGAAAGGACGAGATTTTTTAGGTAATTTTTTTAAAAGCTTTGCAACGTAGCACCCTTGTTGAATCGCAACTGTGGCAACTCCAGGTAGGGGCACCCCTTTTTTATTTTTGTAGTGAGCGCAATCTCCAAGTACAAAGATATTAGGGCTATCTGGAATGGATAGATCTTCTCCTACAATTACTCGTCCAGAGCGATCACGTTCGGTATCAAGGGAGGCAAGCATTGAGGAGACGGTATTTCCTGCAGCCCAGATAATATTATTTGACTCAATAAATTTATCATTCATTTGTACGCCAAACTCATTAATCTCAGTTACTATAGTTTTTGTAAGAACTTTTACGCCCATTTTTTCCAACGTTTTTCTTGTATACGTTGATAGTTTTTCTGGAAAAGGGGGCAGTACCCTTTCTGTACCTTCAATCAGGTAAATATTAGCTTTTTTAGGATCAATATGTCTGAAGTTACGTTTTAGTGTTGTTTTGATCAGCTCTGCTATGGTTCCGGCAAATTCCACACCTGTAGGACCTGCCCCAACGATGACAAAATTTAGATACCTTTGCCTTTGCGTTGTATGTAACTCTCTTTCAGCACGTTCAAAGGAACATAGTATATGATTTCTAATAACAAGGGCATCTGTTATGGTTTTGATACCAGGGGCATATTTTTCCCAATGATCATTGCCAAAGTATGAATGCATGGCGCCGATTGCAACGACTAAATAGTCAAATTGCAAAAGATCCCCATTTTCTAAGGTGATCGTTTTATTCTTTTTATCAATACTTATCACCTCTCCCATTAAAACGGTGGTGTTTTTTTGTCGAGCAAGAACCTCTCTTAAAGAGACAGAAATATCTCTAGGTGATAGGGTTGCAGTTGCTGCTTGATAAAGAAGTGGTTGGAATAAATGATGGTTTTTTTTATCGACGATGGTGATCTCTAAGTCTGCTTTTTTTAGACCTTTACACACATTAATTCCAGCGAACCCTCCGCCTATAATAATGAGTTTTTTTCGTTCCATATTTCCCCTTAATTCTATACTTAAAAGAATAAAAGAGGTAAAGTCAAGGTCTTATTTTTAGGGGATCATCTATGCTAACCATTGAAAAATTTTTTAAGGATTTTGAAAAGACATTAGCCTTACGACTACGTGCAGGCAGTTTGGGGCTCACAAAATCCATTGCTTTGGATGAAATTGAACGCCCAGGTCTAGCATTAACCGGATTTTTAAAAGGCTATTCCTCTGATCGCATTTTAGTATTTGGTAGTGTGGAGATGGAGTATTTAGAAACACTTACCTCTGAGGATAGACGGCAAAGGTTATCGAAAATTTTAATGCCAGAGCTACCTATGGTTCTTATTTCAAGGGCTAAGAATGAATTTGTAGAGATGAAGGAAATTTGTGATCATCTCAATATCCCTTTATTTGTTTCCACCTTTAGAACAGCTCATGTAATTCAAGAAGTTACCTATTATTTAAGTAGACTTTTTTCTCCTTCAGAGTCAGTTTCAGGAACGTTAGTGGAGGCTTTTGGTAAAGGGGTGCTGATTCAAGGGGATTCCTCCATTGGAAAAAGTGAAACAGCCCTTGGGTTAATTGTAAGGCAGCATCGCCTTGTTTCAGATGATGTGGTGATCATTAATAAACGAGAAGGAAGCTATTTAGAGGGTGAGGGGCCGATTATTACCCGTCATGTGATGGAGATTCGCGGAATTGGAATTATTAACGTAGCACATCTTTATGGCGCTGTGTGCGTGAGTGAAAAAGTCAATATTGATGTGGTGGTAAAGCTTGAAGCTTGGGATAATAATCATTTTTATGATAGAGTGGGGCTGGAGGAGAAAACAAAGGATATTTTAGGCATTGCCGTGCCCTATTATATCTTACCAGTAAAACCTGGCCGTGATGCTGTTTTGCTAATTGAAACCATTGTATTAAATCATAGGCTCAAGAAGATGGGGGTCAATTCTGCAAAAGAATTCAATATCAAGTTGCTCGACACCATAGCGAAAAAAAGTAAACTTGTTCACTAGCGATATTATGAAAGATAAAATAGTTGTTGATAATATTTCAAAATTTGATATAAGATCCTACTCTTATTCAGGTGCTTTTGGTTTAATTTGAAAAAACTAAAAAAAGAAATCCATCTTGAAGGTATACCAATTAGCGAAGGCATTGGTATTGGCACATTTTTCTTATCAAAGGGGAAAGAGGCTCGTGTACCTGAGTTTGCAATTACCTCTTCACAGGTGAGTTTTGAAATTGCCCGTTATCGAAGAGCATTAAGTGCCTCACGTGAGGAGCTAGAAAGTTTATACCAACATCTAAAAAATGAAGGCTCTGATGAAGTTTGCGGTATTATCGATGCCCATATTCAGATGCTTCAAGATCCGATCATTTCTAAATCTATTGAAGAAAAGATATCTCATCTGCATCAAAATACAGAAAGTGTTTTTATGTATGCGATGGATGAATATAAAAGGATGTTTAGAAAGCATATGAAGGGAGATCAGGTAGAGGAGCGCCTTCTTGATATAAAAGATTTATCGCATAGAATATTGCGTCATTTAAACCCTTCGTCCGGTTTTGATAGAAATCAAATGATCCCCCATTCTGTATACGCCGATCATGAAATTATTCCCACAAAAGTTGCCGAGGCTAAAAGGGGGTATATTGAAGGATTTATTTCCAAAATTGGTGGCGAGATGTCCCATTCTGCAGTGATTGCAAGAGCAAAGGGGATTCCTTTTGTCTCTGGGATCAATTTATCTATTTTAGAAGATATAGGAAGAGAAAATGTCATTGTTGATGGATTTACTGGCCTTGTGATCATCCATCCTAGTAAAGAGACGATGGAAGAATACTATAAGAAAAATGATCTACAGTCAAAAGTTTATTTTTCTTCCGAAGACAAACATAAATATGGGATGAGTAAAGATGGGGAAAAAGTTACCGTTGCTGCAAATTTTGATTGTATGGATGATCTTAAAAAGATTTCTGAATATCAAATTGATGCAGTAGGTCTTATTAGGACAGAGTTTTTATTCCTTCAAGAGGCGGTAACAACCCTTTCTTTGCAATTTCAAATCGATCGATATGAAGAAATTATTGAAGGGGCAGCGTCTGCGCAGTTAACGTTTAGATTATTTGATATTGGCAGTGATAAAAAAATCATCGAGATGGGGGAGCTTGAGCCAAATCCAGCTCTTGGTTGTCGATCTATTCGATTTTTAATGAAGTATCCAGAAATCTTTAATATGCAAGTAAAAGCCCTATATGCCGCTTCATTAAAAGGGAACATTCGTTTGCTCTTACCTTTGGTTACCGATTATGATGAACTGTTAATGGCATTATCATTTATGGAAAATGCTAGAAAGGAAATTTCAAGAGAAATGGGAGTAGAAATTCCAAAGCTTAGGATCGGCTGCATGGTTGAGGTGCCCTCTTTTGTAATGCTTGCCGACCATTTTGCTAAAGTTTGTGATTTCTTTTCCATTGGGACAAACGATTTAATGCAATATACCCTTGCTATGGATCGAATTTGCCCTGATTCTGAAACAGTGTTTCAACTCTACCATCCATCCATCCTACGATTAATTCATAAAGTAGTAGTTGCCGCAGATCATGAAGGGATAGAGGTAAGTATTTGCGGAGAGGCTGCCTCTTGTGAACATTATACAAAACTTTTGGTCGGCTTAGGCGTTAGAAATTTTTCTTGTAGTATGCGATATGTCTCAAAAATTCGTCGTAAGCTTGCAGAAATTGATACAAAAGAGGCTAAGGAGTTAGGAAATAAAGCGTTATCTCTTGCCTCTATCGAGGATATAAGAGAATTGATCTACAATGAAATGCCAGTTCCTGTTTAAAAAATACCACCCATTCCCATGGTGTTGTCAGCTTTTATTTCCGCATCTTTAAAAGCAGAAGAAATGAGATCTTGCAGCCCCTCAATATCCTCTGGGTCAACACAGGATGGATCGATAGAGATCTTTTTAAAAGCTTTTGTTCCAGTTAACGTAACTTTCACTAAATTTCCTTCAGAGCAACCAACAATCTCTTTATGATCCATCGCTTCTTTCATTTCAGCCATTTGAGCATGCATTGCTTTTTGCTGTTTTTTCATTTTGGAAAATCCACTACCCATAAAAACCTCACTTTTTTCCTTAAAATTA
>CAMCSI010000069.1 GCA_945877885.1 Chlamydia trachomatis | reverse complement strand
ATTTTTTACAATTTTACATGTTGGATAGAACTCTTTGACAAAAGTAAGCCGCCATTTTTCATCAAAGGTTAATTGCATCTCAGCGGTTACATAGTTAGGTTGAAATGAGCCATACCCTCTACCAGGAAAAGGGTGTAAAACTCTAATTTGCTCCATAGCAAGAGCTATATCCTTTAAAGATACAAGAAACTGCCTTGCAAGTTTATCAAAATCTCTAAGCAAAAAGTGTTTATAACCCCTACTTAGAATCAAGTAAGCTAAAGAGCTCTCTTTCCCTAGCTCTTTTAATTGAATAAGCAATGCCTCTTTAGGAGAGGCTGATGCAACTCCTAATGGAACTAATTGCCACATCTTTTTAACCACAGAAGTTATTTCCCCTGAGTAAAACCCATCCTTATCTAAGTTTCCTGCAATAGAAATTGCTTCTTCTTTTTCCTCTTGATCAAATGAAGTCTCTATTTGATAGACTAAATGCTCATATAAGCTCTCTTCTTTGTAAATAGTTGAATAATCGAACTCTACAGGCTTTGAATAATTATGCATCAATCTTACCGCCTTATTTTCAAGGCAAAATTCTTGTACAAAATCAGCAAACCTGGGACCTGGTAAACATTGCATGCTTTGAATCATCTGCATATCAAAGCCCTGAAGCAATGTTTGCTCAAGTCTAACACCCATTTTTTGTTTCATCTTCATAATTTTTAAATAGTGGAAGATTCATTCAAAGTAAAGGTTTTATCTTGAGTATAACTATGTATTATGCCATACTCTTTTTATTCTTAATCATATAAAGGTATTAAAATGGAAAGAACATCCCCAGAAACAACTCTTGCAACCGAAATAGTAAGACTACAAAATAATGCAGAAGAAGCGGCAAAAGCTTTTGTTCTAAAACCTCAAGCCCAAGAAGTTAACCGTGCTTCAAGAGGCGAAGCACTTACCTCTAAGGAAAAATTAGCCTTATCCATGACAGCAGAAAAAGTTACTCAACTTGCTGAAGATGCTAGAAGAATCCGTGAAGATGCTTCATCGCCTGTATTACAAAAAGCTGCTGATCTAAAAAAGCTTTTTCAAAAAACATTACAAGCAATTAAGCCTACCCTATAAGCGTAAGCTTTGCATAGCGGGCTACTAAGGTTCTTTTCTGATGGTCTCTTTCAAAGATTATATCATAGGTTTTTCCATAGGATGTTTCATAGATCTTCTCCACAGTTCCTCTACCAAATGTTTGATGAGATACTGTTGATCCAATGCTCGCCTCTTCTGAAGAAACCTGAGGAGTAACCATCCCATTTTCCCCTAAAATATGCTCTTTAGGAAGCTCCCCAATAAATCTTGAAGCTTTCATAATCTTTTCAGCTCCCCATAAAAAGCGTCTTTTTGCAAGGGTAATATGCAAAATCCGTTTGGCCCTAGTCATACCCACATAAAAAAGGCGTCTTTCCTCTTCTACCTGCTCAAGGGAATTTATTGACCGGATATGCGGAAAGACATCTTCTTCAAGACCGACGATAAAACAGCAGGTAAATTCCAACCCTTTTGCGTTATGAATGGTCATCAATGAAATTTTTTCTTCTATCCCATCATCTTTTGTGTGCTCCACATCAAGGCACACATCTTCCAAAAATTTCTGTAATGTCCCCTCTTTTTGTTTATCATAGGCATCGGCTTTGGAGATTAACTCATCAATATTTTCCAATCGATCATGCATGGTATCTTTCTCCTCGGAAAGTACCAATCGATAGTTAGAATGCTCAAACACCTGCACTATTAGCTCTGCAATAGAAACACCCTTTATAATCATCTCTGAGATCTTGTTATAAAAGTTCATAAAAGAGCCAAATCCTTCCTGAGCTTTTGCCGTAAGCTTAAAGGGACCTTTGCCCGAAAGTAACACTTTCACCATATCAATAATGGAAATTTCCAAAGTAACACTTTCCTTTAACACTTTTTCAAGAGTTTTTTCCCCAATACCACGTTTTGGAAGATTAATTACACGAGAAAAACTCACAGGGTCAAAAGGGGAGACAAGAGATCTTAAATAGGAGAGTAGATCTTTAACCTCCCTTCTTTGATAGAAAGAAAAACCTCCTATTATTTTATAACCTATCCCATTTTCAATAAGGCCATCTTCAAACATCCTTGATTGCGAGTTTGTTCGATAAAAAATCACAATTTCAGAAGGTTTAATCCCACTTTTTAAAAACTCTTTGATTTTACGTACAACAAACCGAACTTCTTCATATCCATTTGAAAAAGCATGCACACCCACCTTTTCCCCGTCCCCTTGATCAGAAAAAAGCCTTTTCTCATAGAGTCTGCTATTTTTTTCAATCACATGGTTTGCAGCTGATAAAATATGTCCTGTGCTACGGTAGTTCTGTTGCAATGAGATCACTTTTGCCCCAGGAAAATCACTTTCAAAGTTTAAAATATTGCTGATTTTTGCCCCACGCCAAGAGTAGATGGATTGATCAGGATCCCCTACCACAAACAAATTCCCATGCTTTGAGCATAGTGCTTTACAGATTAAATATTGAGCTTGATTTGTATCTTGATACTCATCTACCAAAATATATTTCCATCGAGCGGCATATTTTTCTTTAAGCGTTTCATCTTTTAAAATAAAGACCGTTAATAGGATCAGATCATCAAAATCTACCGCGTTTGCCATTTTTAGCCTTTCATTATAAATGCGATAAACTTCTAAAAATAGACTTTTTTGAGCCTCTGTTTCAAAAAAGAGCTCTTTCATACGATCTGCCGGCAGCAATAGCTTAGTCTTAGCATGACTGATCAACTGTTTGATCTCACTTGTCACCTTTTTATCTTTTTTATCGGTGATTTCAAAAATAATCTGAGAGATAAGAGAGGTAGAATCGGAGGTATCAAAGATTAAAAAGTCATTTTGGTAACCAAAATGATGAATAGATTCTCGAAGGATTTTTACACCAAGGGCGTGAAACGTTACAGTTAAAGGAGGAATAAGCTCTTTTGCTTTTAACCTTTCTCTCATTTCATTTGCTGCTTTATTGGTAAATGTTAGGGCTAAAATATCACTTGATGGTACGCCCAGATTGAGTAAATGAGAAATTCTTTCAACAACAACCCTAGTTTTTCCAGACCCTGCACCTGCAAGAACAACCAAAGGTCCATCGATATGGTCGCGCGCCTCTTGCTGAGGCTTGTTTAATAAAGGTTTATTTGACATAATCGATCCTTTGGCAAAACAAAAAGGGTACGATAAATGTCGCAGTGTTTCAAGGTTTTTCTCCTTATTTTTCAAGGCTGTCTCATTGCAACCTCCATTACCCTTGGCATCGACACCTTTTTAGAAAATGACCACTCAAAAGCTTATGCTGGGAAAAAAATAGGGGTGATCACAAATCATACCGCCATCTCAAAAGATGGCACCTTGACCATTGACCGCCTTTTAGCGCAAAAGCACCTTACTATTACAAAAATCTTTGCCCCAGAACATGGGTTTTTCGGTCACCTAGCAGCCGAAGTTATTGTTAAAGATGATCTTTATGAAAAAAAGATTCCTATTTTAAGTCTCCATGGTACCACAAGGCGCCCTACAAAAGAGATGCTGAAAGATCTCGATGTACTTATTTTTGATATGCAAGATAATGGAGTGCGATCCTACACCTACACCTCAACTTTATTTTATTGCATGGAAGAGGCAGCAAAATATGGGATAGAGGTTCTTGTTTTAGATAGACCCAACCCAATGGGTGGGGAGATGTTTGATGGTCCAGGCATGCAAGAGCCACTACGCTCTTTTATTGGCTATATAAATGTCCCCTACTGCCATGGAATGACCGTTGCTGAGCTTGCACATTTTTTCAATTCTGAATACAAAGTGAAATGTAAGTTAAAGAGCTTTAATATGAAAGGATGGAAAAGGAGTCAGACATTTAAAGATACAGGCCTTTTGTGGGTACCTTCAAGCCCAAATATGCCAGAGGCTGATACTGCCTTTTACTATGCAACCACTGGATGGGTAGGATCGTTATCCCTTGCCTACATGGGCATAGGCACCACTTTCCCATTCAAAGTGATTGGGGCTCCATGGATTGATGGGAAAAACCTTGCTAAAATATTGAATAAGCAAGATTTGAAAGGGGTGATCTTTACCCCCTTTAGCTTCACCCCCTGCTTAGGCTCAATGAAAAATATCTTGTGTACTGGGATCATGATCCATATCACCGATTTTTCTACTTATAAACCGATGAAAACAGGGTGTATGATTGCAGGAATCTTAAAATCGATTTATCCTAAAGAGACCAAAGATCGATTAGATGGGGCGACTAATAATTTAGTAAGTATTGCAAACAAAGCTCTTGGCAATGAAACCTTTTTAAGCATTTTAAAAACCGAACCATTTCCAGCTTATAAACTGATCGAGGAGGGTTCTAAAGACCTTACGGCCTTTTCTCAGAAAAGAGAAAAATACCTTCTCTACAAATGATTATTAAAACTTTCCTTGTCTTAAATACCCTTTATTGCCTATCCTTAATCCAAAACAATTTATTGCCTATGAAGGTACAACGTATTTTTGTTTATTAATAATCATTTAATTAGTAATAGAATCTTGAACACCACAAAGAATTAAATATGAAAAAAGCGCTAATTATTGTTGAGTCCCCAGCTAAAATCAAAACCTTAAAAAAGTTTCTAGGAAGCGATTATATATTCGAATCTTCGATAGGACATATCAGGGATCTTCCTCCAAATAAGTTTGGAATTGATATGGATAATAATTTTGAGCCTGAATATGAAACACTTGAAGGGAAAACAAAAGTAATTACTGCTTTAAAAAAGGCTGCAAAAACTGCTGATTTAGTCTATCTTGCTCCCGATCCTGATCGTGAAGGGGAAGCAATTGCTTGGCATATTTCTGAAATTCTACCAAAAGATACAAAATATCAGAGAATTACATTTAACGAGATTACAAAAGAGGCGGTAAAAAAGGCGATTTTATCTCCGCGTAAAATTGACATGGATCTTGTTGATGCTCAACAGGCACGCCGTTTTCTTGACCGAATTGTAGGATACAAAATATCCCCTATTCTTCACCAAAAGATTAGACGCTCCACTCATTCCCTTTCTGCAGGACGGGTGCAATCTGTTGCGTTAAAAATTGTAGTGGATAGAGAGAGGGAGATTGATGCTTTTGTTCCTGTTGAATATTGGAATCTTTCTGCCCATCTTAAGAAAGGAAAAGAAACTCTTGTAGCATCTTTACATACAGTCAATGAGATGCGAGTAGAGAAAGAGGAATCTGACAAAAAGAAAGTCTTTGTTATTGATAATAAAAAAATTGCATCTACTGTGAAAGAAGCTTTAGACAATAGCACCTATAAAATTGCAAAAATTGAAAAGAAAGAGAGAAAAAGAAAGCCATCTGCTCCTTTTATCACTTCTACTCTTCAACAAGAGGCATCAAGACATCACCGATTTTCTTCAAAAAAAACCATGATGGTAGCACAAAATCTTTATGAAGGTGTCGATATTGGCGAAGGAACAGAAGGGTTGATTACTTACATGAGAACAGACTCGGTAAGGGTGTCAAAGGAAGCTACCGATACTTGTAGACCTCATATATCCATTCTTTATGGGGATGAATATCTTCCAGAACAGCCTCCTATTTACGGCACTAAAAATTCAGCTCAAGATGCTCATGAAGCTATCCGGCCAACTAATTTTGAAAATTCTCCAGAAAAGATTCAAAAGTTTTTAAATCCGGATCAATATAAGCTCTATTCGTTAATATGGAAGAGATTTTTTGCCTCCCAAATGAAAGATGCCGTCTACGATACTGTTTCAGTAGATATAGATGCAATCCCAAGTGGTCATAAGGAAAAATCTATTAAATCAATGATGATGAGACTTACCGGGTCACAAATTAAGTTTAAAGGGTTTTTAGCCGCTTATGAAGAAAAAAATGATGATGAAACATCAGAAACTGATACGATTTTACCACCATTAACTGCCTTGGAAACTCTTCCTCTTGAAAAAACAGAGATGACACAAAGTTTTACAAAACCTGCTGCACGCTTTACTGAAGCATCGCTTGTAAAGGAGTTAGAACGCTCTGGGATTGGTAGACCGTCAACTTATGCAGCGATTATGAATAAGATTCAAAGCCGTGCCTATACAGTGAAGGAAAAGGGGACCTTAATTCCTACTGATTTAGGAAAAATCATCTGCGGGATGCTTGAAATAAGCTTTGAAGATATCATGAATATCCAATTTACCGCTGACATGGAAAAAACCCTGGATATGATTGCAGAACATAAAGCCGATTGGAAAGAGTTTTTAGCAAAATTTTGGGAAAAATTTAAACCTGAAGTGGAAAAAGCTAAAAAGCAAGCCCATATCCCTAAATTACCAACAGATATCGATTGTCCCAAGTGTCAAAAGCATAAGCTTAATAAAGTGTTTGCCAATGATAAATACTTTTATGGTTGTAGTGGTTATCCTGAGTGTGACTATAGCGCTCCACTAGATGATGATAAAAGTAAAGAGATTGATAAAAGTGAATATGCCGATGATTTTGACTGGGATCAAACATGCCCTAAATGTGGCGGTGAGATGAAAACAAGGAGCTCAAGATTTGGTCTTTTCCTTGGCTGTGGCGCTTACCCGAAATGTAAAACTATTGTAAACATCCCGAAAAAAGGGGAAGTTCAACTCAAAAATCTTCCTCCCTGCCCTGCTAAAGGTTGTGATGGTAATTTGGTACAAAGAAAATCTCGCTACGGCAAAGCCTTCTTCTCCTGCTCAAACTTTCCAGACTGTAATGTAATTGCCAATAGCATCGAAGAGGTTGCAGAAAAATATAAAGATCATCCAAAAACAGCCTACGAAAAGAAAGGGCGAGCAAAAGGTGCCGGTGGATCAACTCGAACATCACCATTTCTTAAAGTTTCTGATGCTTTAAAGGCCCTAGTGGGCGAAAAAGAGCTTACCCGAGGCGAAATTACCAAAAAGCTTTGGGTCTATATCAAAAAGCACAACTTGCAAGATGAAAAGAACAAACGCTTGATCGTCCCTGAT
>CAMCSI010000068.1 GCA_945877885.1 Chlamydia trachomatis | reverse complement strand
TCTTCTAAAAGTTCTACAAACAAATCCCATTTACCACTTTGGTACTCGGCGTAATTTTTAATATCTTGATGATATAAGGCTGGATGGTTGCATATCTGTTTTAATTTGTTTAACAGAGCAAACACATGCATATGAAAATGTTTCTGATCTTCATCCTTAAGAATTTCTTTAGATTGTGTAGCAACTAGATTATAAAGCTCTTGCTGTTTTGGCATTAGTTCGGTTATTGAAATTTCTTCAATTTTTTCAGGAAGATCTTCTAATACCTCTGTTTTTTTTCTTCTTAGTACAAATGGCTTGATTAATGCAGAAAGGGTTTGCCCTGCTTCAATATTTCTATCTTTTTCGATAGGTACGACAAATTTTTCTCTAAATTCAGACTCTGAAGGAAGATATTTAGGCAATATAATATCAAATAAGGACTTTAACTCTCCTAAGCTATTTTCAATTGGGGTACCAGTTAAGGCAAGATTCATTTTGGTAGAAAGCTTTTTAAGCGTTTGATGAATTTGAGATTTTTGATTTTTTGCCACTTGAATCTCATCATAAATAGCTATTTCAAAATCCATTTTTTGAAACAACTCTTTATCACTTCGAATAATTCCATAAGTGGTTAAAATAATATCATACCCTTTTTTCTTCAGCTCTTTATTATCCCTAAAAGGACCATGGTAAAATAGCACCTTCCCCTTTTCCAAAAAGTTAGCAAGCAAATCTTCCCAGTGGTAGATTACAGAGGTTGGACAAACAACAAGGCATTTTTCTCTATCGGCCTTTTTCTTTTTATTAAATAAAGCGGCAAACAATGCCATCGATTGGTGCGTTTTACCAAGTCCCATATCATCACATAAAAACCCACCAGGCAAGCCAAAGGAATATAAAAACCAAAGCCATTTTACCCCAACTTCTTGATAAGGTCTTAAGGTACTTTTTAAACCCTTAATTGATGGCATTTCATGGATATTATCCAAATGTAAATTCTTGAGCATTTTCAATAATTCAGCTTGTACAGGATCATCTGATGATGCAGGGAGATAAACCTCTTCGGTCACTGTCAATTTTATCCAATCAAGTGTTGAAAACTCAATCATATGATCTTCAAAATTAATACTTTCACTCGGCAGTCGCATAAGCCAATGAAACCGTTCATCTTTTAATACAAGCATACCGGCAGATGATAGTAAAAATGGTGTAAAATGAATATAGGCTTCATATATCTCGGTAGCGTTTATTTCCCCCAAGGGTGAATTATAGGTAAAGTGCATTCTCCACACACCTTTTACCTTCTCTAAATACTTCAACCTAAGAGACAATTTTGCAGGCACTACCAAACGGGAATCTAAATGTAAAATATAAGGCTTAAGTTTAGAAAGTTCATGCTTTAAAAAAAAGGGTACTTGCTCTTTTCCCACTAAAACTTCTGATAGATATTTTTCCGGCAGCCGTTTAGATAAAGGTATTTCGATAAACCCTTTATCCTTAAGGTAGATATAATCGCCATAAACCGTCGGTTGATATTTCATCATCTCTTCCGAAAAATAATATTTCGGCTCTACAAAAATCCCTGATTCTTCTGAGTAAGTGACCATCAATCCAGTTTTATCCAGTCCTTCATCATGAGTAAAAAAGCCTGTTACTGTTTCAAGCTCCTCTTTATTCGCAGTGATAAAGTGAGAGATCTCCTCTTTTTTAATTCTCATCCCAGGAAATACCTGTTTATCAAACCTTCCTTTTCCTTGAATGAAAAACCCTTGATTTTTTACGTATAAATACTTTCCGCAGTCAATCACACCGCTTTCTTCTTCATGAAGCTCATCGCCAAGAATTACAAGCGTTTCATTTTCAAAGACGTACCTTACGCTCGACTCAATATTGGTTAAATGGATATTAAATCCACTAAAAGTAGATAAAAACGTTTTATATCGATCAATAAATTCAGAAAGTCCCTCTTTTTTAATCACCCTTTCAACGCCACTAAATAACCTTCCCTGAAGGTGATAAAACCCTTTGCCAGGAAGATAACACCAGTTTCCAAAAATCTCTGCCTTATCCATAGATAAATCATCCTTTTCGAACACATAGGCTAAAATATGTAGCTGATTATCCTTATCAAAAAATAGATCAAACTTGATCTGCTCTTGCGTTAAATGAATCTTTGTCCCTTCTATCCAAACAGATAAATTTTTTTGATACTTCTCTAGAGCCTCTTCAATATGCTCTTTATCAATGCGATCGGTAGAAAGAAGTGGATCGTTGTAACTTGGATAAAACCCTTCTTTAGGGATAAACTGCCACTTTCCTAAAACGGTAGCCTTTACCCTCTTGCCTTCATCAACTACTTTTCCTATGACATTAAACTGCACTTTATCTTCATCATAGACCACCTTTTCAATCTCTTTACCCGACAGATCATGCACTGATAAATTTGTTTCATAACCCTTTAATCCTGAACATAGGCTTTCCCAAAGATCTTCCTTCACACTGATTTTGATAGAAAAATCGTTCATTTCAACAGCAATAGCAGAAGGTAATTTATCCCCCTCATCCTGTAAGGTAATCGTAGCTTTTCCCTGTTCATCCTCTAAAAAAAGCAAATACTTAGCTAAATCTGACCAAAAGGAGAGCTCAAGCTGTAATTTTTTAGAAGGTTTGCCTGCTCTCCATTTTTCTAACTCTTCAGAGTCAAGGTTTGAAAACTTGATACTTGTTTCCTCTGTCTCTACCATCGGTTCATCTACAGTGATCCGAAAATGCTCTTTGGCTCTATCTGTTTTACATTCAATCAGTACGCTATCGGCAAGTACATATCTATCCCCCTCTTTTTTTAAAACAGCGGAATCATAACCAAAAATATCAGATACACCCTCTACTAAACTCTTCCATAAGCAAGATTCATAACGAACATGAATAGGATCATGATGTCCTCGATAAATAGCTTCGATAGAGGCAGATAAATGAACACAACCTTCTGTTTTACAGCCCCCACATTCGCAAAATAGATCTAAAAACTCCCCTTTGGAATTTAGTTGCAAAAATGTCCAAAAAGTTTTTTTATCATCAACAATCTCAGTCTGATAGGTACCAGAAGAAAAAATAATATTTTTCACCTTTCTACCTAAGACGGCAGCTTTGCCAGCCTTAATTGTCGCGTCTGTAAATATCTTGCTTTCCATGTAATCTTATTTTGTAATTATGTACTGTGTTATCTGCATGATCCCATCTAATGCAAATGAATTATTTTGCTGTCAATAAAAAGATCTATATCCTTATACTAAACAATGACTAGGATCAAAGTACTCATAACCAAGATCATGTGCAACAGCCTCATTAGTCACTTTTCCTTCTAATATATTTAATCCATTCATGAATAACCGATCGGTTCCTAAAGCCTTTTTGTAGCCTTGGTTTGCAATTCTAATCGCATACGGGTAGGTAGCATTTGTTAACGCCTGTGTTGCCGATCTTGCACATGCCCCAGGCATATTAGCCACACAATAATGCACTACACCATCTACAATATAGGTTGGATGCGAGTGCGTGGTTGCCTTTGATGTCTCAAAACATCCACCTTGATCGATAGAAACATCCACCAAAACAGAACCTTTTTTCATCTCCTTAACCATTTCTTTTGTTAAAAGATTTGGTGCCTTTTTCCCAGGTATTAAGACAGCACCAATGATTAAATCAGCATGTACTGATAATTTTGCAATAATTTGAGGGGTAGAAAATAACGTTTTTAAACGGCCTGCATAAAATCTATCGAGTTCACGAAGTCTGTCTAAATCAGTGTCTAAGATGGTTACATCAGCTCCAAGACCTACTGCCATCTGAGCTGCATTCATTCCCACAACGCCGCCACCAATAATGACCACCTCTGCAGGTTTTACCCCTGGTACACCACCTAATAATATCCCACGTCCACCATTTGCCATCTGTAAGGCATAGGCGCCTGCTTGTATCGATAATCTTCCTGCAATTTCACTCATTGGAGTAAGAAGAGGTAGCCGCCCATTTCTATCAGTAACTGTTTCATAAGCAATGGCCACTACATTTTTTTCCAAAAGCTTTCTTGTTTGCTCTGCATCTGGGGCAAGGTGTAGATAGCAAAATAATACCTGACCTGAATGCATATAGGTAAATTCTATCTCTTGAGGCTCTTTCACTTTAATGATCAAATCAGCCTCATAAACTTTTTTTGCCGTATCTACTATTTCGGCCCCTGCTTTTGTATACATCTCATTAGTAAAGCCAATTTTATCGCCTGCATCCTTTTGCACATAAACTTTATGGCCAGCATGAACAAACCCTTCCACCATTGTAGGTGTGGCTCCCACACGAAATTCCATATCTTTTATCTCTTTTGGTATACCTATTAATTGTCTTTTCATATGGATGGACCCCTTATTTTTTATAATTAGTATCATTGTTTAGTATTTTGGTAAGATCTATTTCCCCACTAAATACTGCTTCGGCAGGACCTTTCATCCAAATCCTTTCCTGATTATCGAAAGTAAATTGTAAAGCATTTCCTGATTTTGGAAAAACTCTATATTGAGATTTTTTTTTCTTATCGTATTTTCTTAAAAGAAGTATCGCTGCAGCACAGGCAGTACCACATGCCAAGGTCTCTTTTTCCACACCCCTTTCATAGGTTCTAATATGCAAATCGTTATTCACTTCCTTGATATAGGAGACATTTACACCATCTGGTGCAAACATCTTATGACACCTTAGCTCTTTTGCCTCTTGCTCAAAATCCTCCACCTCTAGCGAATCTACCATAATAACAAGATGAGGAACGCCTGTATGAAATAAATGACCGATTCTTGAGTTACTAAGAGCTAAAGGAGATAAAACCTCTTCAACAGTTGGTAAGGTTACAGAAACATGGCCCTCTTGGTTTTCTCCAACAGCAATCCCTTCTAACGTCTCAATAGATACAGAGATTTTCTCCAAATGCTTTACAGCGCAGCGTAAGCCATTACCGCACATGGTAGCTTCCCCACCATCGGAGTTAAATATCCTCATTTTTGCATCCGCAATTTTTGATGGCTGTAAAAGAATTAAGCCGTCGGCTCCAATGCCAAAATTACGATCGCACATAAAAGATATGTACTCTCTTATCTCAAAGTTAAGGGATTGATTAAAGTCTTCAACAAGAATAAAATCATTACCAGCACCTTGGTACTTAAAAAATTTTACCCGTTTCATAAAAGTGTACTCTCACATGCTCTGTTTTATGAGCAATCTATGCCATATTGAACTCTTTATAAGAGCTCTTTATTCCATCAAGTAGTCCAAATTTCATCGCCTCTTCTGCGCTCATCCATGTATCTCTGTCTAACGCCTTTTCAACCACAGCCTTTGACTGCCCTGTAGCTTGGACATAAATACCTACTAATGCTTCCCGAGTTTTGATAATTTCTTTTGCTTGAATTTCTAAATCTGTCGCTTGCCCTTGAATCACTCCACCAATTAATGGTTGGTGAATCATAATACGAGAATGCTTTGTTGCAAAACGTCTTCCAGGCCCAGCTACTAAACTTAAAATAGAACCCATTGAAGCTGCAAGTCCTGTAACTAACGTATACACAGGTGAGGAAATCATTTTAAATTGATCCCAAATAGCAAATCCTGAATCTACAGAACCTCCTGGAGAATTGATAACAAATAAGATAGGCTTTCCTGGATTAGTATATTCTAAATACCAAATCTTTCTAATGATCTCTTTTGCAGATTTATCATCTACTACTGAAGATAGAAAAATTTTCCTCTCTGTAATAAGCATTTCTTCAATTTTCGACTCAACGCTTGACTGATCTTTCTCTTCTACTTTGTTTTGACTCATAGTGCCTCGCTTATTTAATCTTCTAAATTCGGATCTTAGCAGGTTCCTCTAAAAAAAGGAACCTTCATTTTCTAGATAATCTCTGGGTAAAGGGGAAACCTGTTTAATAATTCGTGTAACTCTTTCCCCGCGTTTGCAACAACTGTCTGATCAATATCCACTTTGGCTTTACTCCCCTTCCCTGTTTCAGGGTCTATGGCAGCTTTAGCAGAGCTTAGTAAGCGGCAAATTATATTTACAATCTCTATCATCTCCCCTTCTTTCATCCCTCTTGTGGTCAAAGCAGGAGTTCCAAGTCTTATCCCTGAAGTATACCATGGTCCATTTACATCTAAAGGGATTGCATTTCTATTTACCGTGATTCCACAGCTTGCAAGTAAACTCTCGGCTTGACGTCCTGTTAATCCAAAACTTTTTTCTACATTTAATAGCACTATATGATTATCTGTTCCACCAGTGATTAATGTAGCCCCCTGTTCAATAAATCTTTTTGCCATCGCTTTTGCATTTTTAATAATATTTTGTGCATAAATCTCAAACGCAGGATCTAAACATTCTGCAAACGAAAGCGATTTTGCAGCCATTATATGTGGTAGTGGTCCGCCAATTGCATAAGGACAACCCTTATCAATAAAAGAAGCATAAGCCTCTTTACAAAGAATTAAACCCCCTCTTGGACCTCTTAACGTTTTGTGAGTAGTTGAAGTGACCACATCTGCATAGGCTATCGGATTAAACTTACCTGTTAACTGCTTTCCTGCTACAAGGCCTGCAAAATGAGCCATATCTACTAAAAGTGTCGCCCCGCATTTATCAGCAATCTCTCTCATGATAGAAAAATCAATTAATCGAGGATAGGCAGAATATCCAGCCACTAAAATAGCCGGTCTTTCGGCAATTGCCTGCTCTTCAATTTTTTTATAATCCAGCAATCCAGTATAGGCATCTACCCCATAAGAAACACTTTTCATCATTTTTGAAGAAAAGTTTACTCGACTGCCGTGAGTTAAGTGGCCGCCAGCATCTAAAGCCATGCCCATGATTTTTTGCTCGGAAAACTGCTTTCTCACCTCTTCATATTCCTGATCTGTCAATTGACTCACATTTTTCTTTCCTAAAGATTCAATAAATGGAGTCTCAACTCTTTTAATCAAAATTGCCCAATACGCTATTAAATTGGCATCGGCACCTGAATGAGGCTGAATATAAGCATGTTCTGCGCCAAATAATTTTTTTGCGCGGGAGCATCCAACAGATTCAATGGCATC
>CAMCSI010000067.1 GCA_945877885.1 Chlamydia trachomatis | reverse complement strand
ATTTTATTTGGCCTTTCTTCCTCTTTACTATTTTTTTCCCTCTTTTGGGGGTTAAATGGGTGGTTTCAAGGTTGGGGTTGGCCCCCGTGTGCAAGGTATTTAACCCATTGGTATGCAAAAAGTGAGAGGGGGAGTTGGTGGGGGCTCATGAGCACTTCCCATAATCTGGGAGGGGCTGCAGCACCTGTGATCGTCTCTTTAATAGCAAGTTTGTATGGATGGCGAGTTGGGATGTATTTTCCTGGAATTATTTGTATTTTCATGGGCTTTTTTTTAATGAATCGATTAAGAGATACGCCCGAATCTCTAGGATTACCATCAATTGAAGAGTATAAAGGGACCAAGCTTAGCGAGCAGGATTTGCAAGCAGAGAAGATGAATAAAAAACAACTTCTATTAGATATTGTACTGCGTAATCGATATATTTGGATTTTAGGTTTTGCCTACTTTTTTATCTACGTGGTGCGAACAGCGGTCAATGATTGGGGGCAACTTTTTCTTATTCAAAGTCGAGGCTTTACCGAGTTTTCAGCGGCAGCTTGTATTGTCTCTTTTGAAATTGGGGGATTTTTAGGCTGCATTGGAGCGGGATGGATTTCTGATAAGGCGTTTAACGGCAAGCGTGGTCCAGTAAATGGATTATTTTCTCTCGGTGTGATTTTTGCAGCAGCAAGTATTTGGTATACCCCCATTGGTGGTGTTATTTATGCCCACATAATTATGTTTTTAGTTGGATTTTTAGTTTTTGGCCCTCAGGTGCTAATAGGCATTGCAGCAGCTGAGCTTTCGCACAAAAAAGCAGCAGGAGCGGCAACTGGCTTTGTTGGTTGGTTTGCCTATATTGGAGCTGCATCGGCTGCCTATCCATTTGGTAAACTGCTAGATATACATGGCTGGGATGCGTTTTTCATTTTATTATTGATTTGTGCTTTATGTGCTTTTGGGTTACTTTCTTTAGTGTGGGCGCCGCAGAAGGAGAAATCCCTTTCTGCAAACTAAGGAATTTTGATGCAATACACTCCATTATATACGCATTCTCAGTACTCTATTTTAGATTCAACGCTTTCTTTAAAGCAGCTTGTAGCAAAAGCAAAATCCTTAGAACTTGAGTTTCTTGCCTTGACCGATTTTTGTAATCTTTTTGGCTGTATTGAATTTTATACCGAATGTCTATCTGCCGGAATCAAGCCTATTATTGGGATGGAAATCATGATGGCGCCTCAATCTTTATTGGATAAAAAGCGCCTTTCGGGTAAGGCTGCGGGAAGACCTATAGTCCTTCTTGCAAAAAATGAAATCGGCTATCACAATCTATGCAAACTATCTTCGATCGCTCATTTAGAGGGGTTTTACTATACGCCAAGAATTGATAAAGCTTTACTTGCTGAGCATAAAGAGGGACTAATTTGCTTATCTGGTCCATTTTATGGCCCGCTTGGAACGTTGATTCAAACGGGGGATCAAAAAGAGATTGATGAAGAGATTAGCTTTTATAAAACTGTTTTTGGAAAAGATTTTTACCTTCAAATTTCTTTAAATCGTATGAGTTCAAAAGAGCTTGAAAAATGCGGTGTCATAGATGAGGCGTGGGTGATGCAAAAGATGGAAAGCGGTTATAAGGCTCAAGAGGATCTTTTAAAGGCCTATAAGCTAATAGGGAAAACAGAGGGGATTGAGCTTGTTATTGCAACAGATATTCGTTATGGGGAAAAAGATGATTATTTGGCTCATGAAGTAATGTTAAATATTGCCTCGGGAGAAAGCATCCAAATAGTTGAGCCATCTAGCTTTGGAAAAGAGGCGCATGTATATAAAAATCCAAAAAGAAAAATTGCAAGTAGTTACAATTTACAATTTCCATCCAAAGAAGAGATAAAAAATCGCTACGAAGGATTAGAGCAGGCGATTGAAAATACCAATAGTATTGCCAGACAATGCAGCGTAGAGTTTGATTTTAATAAAAAACACTACCCTGTCTACACCCCCCCCCATTTACAAGGAAAAAAGACCTCACCTCAACAAAGACTTGATGCAGCCAATATATTTTTAAAAGAATTATGTGAAGCCGGTATTGACAAGCGGTATGGCAAGGAAGAAATTGCTCGTGTGAATGATCAATATCCAAGTAAAGATTATTTGCAGGTGATTAAAGATAGGCTTTATTACGAACTTGATATCATTACATCTAAAGGGATGGGTGATTATCTTTTAATTGTGTATGATTTTATCAATTGGGCTAAGCAAAACAAAATCCCCGTGGGGCCTGGTCGCGGATCTGGTGCTGGATCAATCATTCTTTATTTGATTGGAATTACGGATATTGAGCCACTTGGTTTCAATTTGTTTTTTGAAAGGTTTATAAATCCTGAAAGGATTTCTTATCCAGATATTGACGTTGACATTTGCATGGAAAGACGATCTGAGGTGATTCATTATACCATCGAGAAATATGGCAGCGATAAAGTAGCGCAAATTATAACCTTTGGCACGATGAAAGCTAAAATGGCGATCAAAGATGTGGGAAGAGTGTTGAATATGGCACTTTCTAAGGTCAATGCGTTAGCAAAATTAATCCCTGAGGAAATTGGTTCAACAATTGATGGGTCACTACTGAGTGATCCAGAGCTTAAAAGATTATATGAGGAACAAAGCGACATCCGAATTCTAATAGATTTGGCAAGAAAATTAGAAGGAAGCGTTAGAAATACTGGGGTTCATGCTGCAGGGGTGATTATTTCAGAAGAGCCGCTTGTTGATTTAATTCCTGTGTGTAATGCCAAAGATACAGATCTATTAGTGACACAGTTTTCAATGAAGCCTGTAGAAAAGTGTGGAATGTTAAAAATAGACTTTTTGGGCTTAAAAACATTAACCTCCATCCAAAAAACAGTGGATGCAATCTCTGTTCATAAAGGGATAGAGCTTGATTGGGTGAACTTGTCTTTAAATGATCAAAAAACCTTTGAACTTTTAAATCAAGGGAAAACGGCGGGAATTTTTCAGCTAGAGTCTGCCGGTATGCAAGATCTTTTAAGGCAACTTCATGTAGATAATTTTGAAGAAATTATTGCGGTAAATGCCTTGTACAGACCAGGGCCGATGGACATGATCCCTTCTTTTATCAGTAGAAAACATGGAAAAGAGAAGATTGTTTATGACCATCAGTGGCTCGAGGGTATTTTGAAAGAAACCTATGGAATTATGGTTTACCAAGAGCAGGTGATGCAAATTGCTTCGCTCCTTGCAGGGTATACTCTTGCAGAAGGTGATGTACTTCGTCGTGCTATGGGTAAAAAAGATCATGAAGAGATGAGCCGTCAAAAGGAGAAGTTCAAACAGGGAGCAAAAGCAAAAGGGGTGGATGAGGAGCAGGCAGTTGCCATCTTTGACAAAGTTGAAAAATTTGCCTCTTATGGCTTTAATAAATCACATGCTACCGCCTATGGATACATCAGTTATGTAACCGCTTACTTAAAAGCCAACTTTCCTTATGAGTGGATGGCAGGGCTTATGACTTGTGATATGCAAGATATTTCTAAGGTATCTAAAAATATTGCAGAAGCTACGAATATGGGGATTAAGATTTTACCACCAGATATAAATGAGTCTTATCCTTATTTTGTAGCCACTGATGATGGGGTGAGATTTGCTTTATCAGCCATAAAGGGGGTAGGAGAAGGTGTGGTGTTAGAAATATCTGAGGAAAGGAGAAAGAACAAAAATTTTTCCTCATTAGAGAATTTTTTAACCCGAGTTGATTTTTCTTCCGTGGGAAAAAAGATGGCGGAAAATTTAATTCTTTCTGGCTGCTTTGATTTTTGTAAATGGTCTAGAAAGGCCCTATTTGTCTATTTGCAGGAAAATTTTGATCGTATAGCAAAAGCTAAAAAAGAGCAGAAAAAAGGGATCATGGATCTTTTTGCAGATAGCGCCGCCGAAGCAAGGGTGAATTGTGAAAAACCTGACGTAGATGAATTTGAACCGCTAGAAAAATTAAAGTATGAAAAGGAATTTTTAGGATTTTATGTCACAGGGCATCCGCTTGGGAGTTATAAAGAGCTCGCCGATAAGCTTGGGTGCAAAAGCTTTTCTGAGGTATCTTTGGGGGAGCAAGGAGAGGTGTTTAAAGTGCCTTTTGTGATGGATTCAGTAAATATTCGCATGTCTCAACGGACAAAAAAGAAGTTTGCCATATGTATTGGTAGTGACGATGACTTAAGATTTGATCTACCCATTTGGCCTGATCTTTATGAAAAAGTGGCCCTTGACCTGGAAGAGAACACCTTATATATTGGTATTGTTGCCATCGATAAAAAAGAGGATGTGGTGAAACTTTCTTGTAAAGATTTATTCAAGTTAGAAGACATTGAAGTAAAAGCTGAAGAGATTGAAGCCTCTTATAAAAAGTCTTTAAGTATGAGTAAAAAAAGAACAAATACGGCCCAAAAGGAAAAACAGCAAATGATTCCTGTTCAGATAAATATCGATGTAGATAAGCTTTCGATGAAAGGTGTGATTATTCTTCGCGATATGATCAAAGAATTTCCGGGACCTAGACCATTGGAGCTGTTATTTCACTCAAAAGAGTCTGTAAAAGCAAAATTATATATTGAAGAAACTCGGGGGATAAACCCCACAGAGGAAATGAAACTAAAATTAAAATCATTAGCCTCTGTTCTTGACATTATAGAGGAAGAGGAGATATCATCTTAACTTATGAAAAAATACTTATTTGCATTAGTAAGCGTTTCGGCGCTTCTTTTTAGTTCAGAAGAAGAAAAATTTGCTGGTTTAAAAGCTAGTTATGAGGGTAAAGAGTGGGTGGAGGTTCTCTCTGCAAGTGAAGGGATGATTACAGCTTTCCCTGAATCGGTTTTTTTAAAAGAGATACACTTTTTTAGAGCAGTTGCCTACTTTCATCAAAATGATCCTGATTTGTCAAATCGTTATTTATCCTCTTTCCTTGAAATAGAGGGAAATTCCCGATATTTTGAAGAGGCAGTTAAGTATAAGTATTTTATCGCTGAGAAGTTTGAAAATGGATTTTATGGTCATTTGTTTGGTGTAGCCGCACTTCCAAAACTTGAGTCTATGTGGGAGACAGCTTACCAGCTTTATGATGAAGTGATTATGATTCTACCGCGAAGTGAGATGGCTACAAAGGCTTTGTTTAGAAAAGCTGCTATGTACAAAACTGATGAGATGTTTGATGAAAGTATTGATACCTATGCGAATTTAATTCGAAGATTTCCAAGAGATGCGCTTGCGCAGCAAGCCTATGTAGAAATTGTGAAAGTTTACCGCGCTCAACTAAAAGCATTATATTTAGATCCAAAATGTTACGAGTTTGCATTATCGAATAAAAAGAAATTTGATGTTGAATACCCATCTAGCCTATTGAAAATAGAGATGGAAGAAGTGGTTGCCGATATAGTTAACTTCTTTGCAGAAGATGTGTATAAAAGTGCTCTGTATTTTGATAAAAAGAAAAATCCTGAATCTTGTATGATGTATTTAAAGACATTGATCTCAAAATACCCAACATCAAAATATGCACCTTTAGCGATGCAAAAACTTACTGCATACGAACTTACCTCTGATAAAATGAAAAAAAAAATTGATCACACCTTAACACTTACAGGCTCGATATGAAGAAAGTGCTTAGCCTTATACTGGTAGCAGCTCTTTGTAGCTCATGCAGATATCACTCCTCAAACATTGATCTTAATGGTGATTCTGTCATTGAAACATCTATACCAACCATACAAAAAGATCCAAATGGATATTTTAGAAATTACCTTGCACGTGAAATGTCTTATACAAACGGACTTTACTATAAAGAAGATGATGCAAAGTATAAGTTGCTTGTAACTGTAACTGAAGACACTAAGACAAAAATTACATTTATGTGGGATAGAGATCCTGTTACTAATACAGACCTTCGTGTGTTTTATCCTACTGAAGATTCAAGAGAATGTGTAGCAAAGGTGGAGCTTGTTGACAGTGATACAGGAAAAGCTGTGATCCCTGCATTTTTTGTAAAAGCATCTGCTGACTATGACTATGTGAACCCTACGGTAAAACAAGCGGTTGAATTTACCACTCCATCTGATGGCACTCAAAGCGTTTTGCAATATTCTTTAGGTCAACTTGATTCTCTTGAGGGAGCTGACAAAGAATCATTTAATCCTATATATGATAAGCTTGCAAAAAAAATTGTTGCTCGTTTATCTAGGAGTCACGCTAAACGGAGTTAAAGGAGTAGTTGATGGGATCAAAAATCTTTCCTGCTCATCTATCAAGTTTAGATGAAATAATGGAGTACTTTAGGGGTGTTTTTTCTGGGGTACCCTTTTCCGACAAAGAGAAGAAAAGGTTTGAGCTTGCCTTAGAGGAGGCAGTGGTAAACATTATCCATTATGCGTACCAAACATCTGATGGTAAGATAGAAGTAAGTTGCAAATATGATTCGGCTGCATGCACTCTTGTTGCAAAGCTAAAGGATTCTGGTCGCCCCTTTAACCCCTTAGAATTAGATAAGATAAAAACACCGAAAAGTTTAGAGATTCAACCTGTTGGTGGATTAGGGATTCATTTCATGAAAGAATTGGTAGATAACATCGAATACAATTACGTTGAAGGTGTTAATACTCTAACACTTTATAAAAAAATAAATTAACATGGATTGAAGAATCTGACGTTAGCCTTCAAAAAAGGTGGAGAGCTCTTCTTCTGTATCAATCACCTCTGCTAAAAAGTGTCTTAATGTTTTAAGCACATATTTAGGAGTGTTATATACACCGATTGTGTTATAAACAATCTCAAGTTTAAGATCATCCTCTTTAATAAGAGCAATTAACACAGTGGTACAAGGTTTTTCCTCATAAATATCAGGGACAATCCAAACAATAAACTGATTGTTAAATAGAGTAACTTTACTATTGTTTTCAAGGACATGAAAATAAAATGGAAATTGATCCTGTAAGAGTTTTTCTTCCTCTTCGGTTTGATTTAACAAACCCCAATCTTTCAACATTTCTAGATCTACATCGATCACTCCATCTTGCGCCCAGTAGCCTGGGTCGTCTAGGAATTTTTCGAAGTACTCTTCAAGTTTTTCTGGCTTGATCATGATGAACCTTTTAACCGTCTGATATAAACCCCTACATAGATGTACTAGCAATTT
>CAMCSI010000066.1 GCA_945877885.1 Chlamydia trachomatis | reverse complement strand
CGTAAACTTAAATATTTGTTTATGAATTTTTGAGACTAAACACTAGTATTAATGCCAATTTTTCTGCTATTTTACTAATGGTACAAAACCTTAACTATAGCTCTTTTGCCTCAGGTATCTACGAAGTTAATACCATTATAGAACTATTTACTGCTGCAGCAACAAGTGCAGTAGGGGATACAGCAGTAACGCTGGTAGATCCAAAATACGGTACCGTATACCTATCTGCTATAGATTCTTTTACATCGATTATAAATAAAAGTAAAATAACTGACACTGATTATATAATGGGAAAAGATCTTATTTTTACTTTTTCACGCTTTGCTAAGCTTCCAGCAGTCACTCTTGCTTATACGTCAAGTGAGATAGAGAATATTTTATATTTATGTTTACCTATTTTTAATGCATATGCGGATATAAAAAAAGATTCAGGATCAAGCTTAATTCTTCCATCTCTATTTTCAACTGCTATTACACCCAAATTGGGTCTTTTCGCCATAAAATTTCCAGCTATATTTGCTGAGGTTTTTTTCGGACGAGCTTCGACACTTGGAGTATTTGTTTTTATAAAATTACAATCAACGCCGGAAAGTCCTGAACTGTTGGCAGTGCAAAGCTTATTTAATCAAAGAATTGCACAAGAAGAAATTAGTGCAACAGAAATTATCGAAACGGCAAATGATTTTTTTAATATTTTATCAGGTAGTAGTACCATTGAAAAAGATGATCTTACTAGTACTTATGCTACTTTTAGTAACAATTTGACAACATTAACAGACGCTTACCTTACTATTCTTGCCTCAGCAGTTGAAGTTAGTTATTATTCTGATTGGATTGATACACTTAATACAAAAATTGAAGAGATCCTTACCACAACATTCATCGATGGTGATTACCCGACCCCAGCTCTTATCACTGGTATTGTTACACAAATACAACTACAATTTTTGACAATGAACAATATTTCTTCTAATGGGGTCAATATTGGAAATGCCTTACAGATGCTGATAGAAATACTTGAGTATTTAAGTCTTTTTATGACTCCTGATCAGTTAGATATATTGGCTGAATTCATGAATGATTATATTTCAGGGATGCCGGAAGAGTCAGAAAGAGAAGCAGAAGCAGAAGAATCGATGAAAATGTGGATTCAAATTGGCGTAGCAATTGCAATGTTAAGTGTTACAATAATTATCACCGTTTGCACCTTTGGTGCTGGTACCGCTGCTGCTGTCGCCCTTGACGTTACTGCAGAATTGGCTCTTGCTACAGAGGTTGTAGCTGAAGCAACAACAGTGGTAGCAGAAGCAACAACAGCAGCAGCTGAAGCAGCTGAAGCAGCGGGGACTGCTGGGCTAACTACAGTTGAGGAAGGTAGTGCCAGCTCAGCAACAGATGCTCTTTTGGGGGTTAGCAATCTATCAAAGGCTGCCGATGAAGCACTTGATGCAGCTAACTTGATTCTCGAACAGGCTCAACAGGATCTGGAGGATGCTGAGGATGCTGTTAACGTTCTTGAAAAAGCGATTGAATATGCAGCAAAAAACACTACCAAGGTTGTTATCCCGGCTGCTATTGATGGTGTAGTTGATACTGTTGATGTTGAAGGTGTTGGTGAAAATACCTCACTTCTTGCAGATTCAACTTCCGGATCAAATTATGGAACTTTTGCAGATGCTGCAGATGCTGGAGATGCTGGAGATGCTGGAGATGCTGCAGATGCTGGAGATGGTTTAGATACTGAAGATGCTGACGAGGCGCCAGAAGAGGAATCAGAGGATGCAGCTGAAGAGGAAAAGGATCAATGCATAAAAAATATTGGAAATTTTATAAAAGATGTTGTTTTACAGGGGACTATTTGGTCTCTTATTAATGCAACTGCTCAAATTGTAGAAAGTCTTAGCACTGGTGAATATGGTGATAGTCTAGGTGATGTAAGTGATATCATAATTAGTGTAGATAAAGTAGCATCTAGTTTATGTTCAGCTGAGTCAGGAGAATTTGATTTAACAGAGTTTTGTAGCAGTTTTATTACATTAGTACTGGTACAAGCACCAGAGATTATTAATTTAATACAAGAGGATATTGATACACCAGAATTTACTGCTATCGCAACTGGAGTGAATTTTGTATCAAGTCTTGCTTATCTCGGTTTAGCATTAGTGGGCTTGAGTTTTCTCTTAATAGATTTTGCCTCTAATGAAGTGAATATAATCGATACAATGGAAACTCTTAGTACTTTATATGAATCTTTAGTAGAGCTTAAAAATGATATACTAAGTCTATCAACCGATCTTATTTCTGAAACTGCAACAGAGTATGAATCAGAAATTTTAGACTATCTTCCTCCAACTTCGGCAACTCTTCTTCAAGATACGACAAATTTAGTATCTAATTTAACATCAAAAGGTGTTTCCGAGTCTAATACCAATATTGTTTCTGCAATTGGGTCTGTTATTACCCAACTCAATAGTGTATATGTTATAGACACTACAGGTGTGGCTAAATCATTAAAAAATTCTATAATAACATTATTTACCGAGGCCTGCGATCAGAATAAATTAGAGCTAACCATGTACGCAAGTACTATAGGTTCGCAAATAAATTCAATTATTAATGGAGATTTTTTTACGTTAATGACGAACATGGTGGGAGCGAAGGAGTCAAATGACCCTTCAATGACAACCTATATTCAAGATGTTATCTATGCTATGATCGGATTAAATACTTTAAAGCAAATATTTTCACAAATTGGACTTAAGACCTCACCACCTAAACAGAGCACTGATGTGATAAATATCTTAATAAAAACAGATATTAATAATTTATCAACAATTGTAACGATTGATCCTAACTATTATTTAACAACCTATGGTGTAGATATCTCTACATATTTTTCGTATCTCAAATAATTTACATTTAAACACTATAGATTTCTGTAAATAATTTTTTTTATTTACTCACCCAATGTTTCGGTAAGAAAGTGATTAAGGCCAGAAAGCCGTTTTTTTGTGAGGTTGTTATGCACTGCAAGGGCAATTGCTTTTTTTGATGAGACAAGGATTAGGAGTTTTTTTGCTCGGGTGATGGCGGTATACAGAAGATTTCTCTGCAAAAGAACATAGTGACTTGTGTGCAATGGAAGAATAATACAAGGGGATTCTGAGCCTTGGTATTTATGGATAGATACAGCGTAGGCTAAGGTCACTTCATTTAATTCCTCAAAGGTGTATTCCACCTCTTTATAATCAAAGTTTATAAGAATCTCTTTTGAACTTTTATCGATATCTACGATATAGCCAATATCCCCATTAAACACCATTTTTTGATAGTTATTGCGCAGTTGGATCACCTTATCGCCAATTTTATAAATAGTGTCCCCGCGCTGAAGGGAGATATCAGAGTTATTCAGCTTAGATTGAAGGATGGTATTAAGGTATTCGATGCCAGCTTTACCTCGGCGCATAGGAGAAAGTACTTGAATATCCTCTTTTGGATGAAAACCAAACTGTTTTGGTAGAGTTATCTGGATAAGCGATAAAATCTCTTCGATCATTTCTTCAGGATCATCTTTTTCAATATACCAAAAATCATCTTCAGCGGTAGTTTCAAGCAAAGGCATCATTCCACTATTTACAGCATGGGCATTTCTGGTAATCAAAGATTTTTTTGCCTGACGAAAAATTTGATACAACCTTGTTAGGGGAAGTACAGCAGATTCTATCATATCCTTTAATACAGAGCCAGGGCCCACACTTGGAAGCTGATCCACATCCCCAATTAAGATAATTCTTGCTTTATCGGGCACTGCCTTTAACAGGGAAAACATCAGATAAGTATCAATCATACTTGCTTCGTCAATAATGATTAAATCGCAATCTAAAGGATTATCACGACCTTTTTTAAACCCCTTTGTGGTAAAGTCAATTTCAAGCAAGCTGTGAATGGTTTTTGCATGTTTTCGGGTGATTTCAGAAAGACGCTTTGCGGCACGTCCTGTGGGTGCGGCAAGTAGTATTTTATCCGATAGTTTTTCATGGATGGAAAGAATGGTTTTAGTAATAGTACTTTTACCGGTTCCTGGTCCCCCTGTAATAATATGAATTTTATCTTCCAAGGCAAAGGAGATGGCAGATTTTTGCTCTTTAGCAAGTTTTATGTGGTGAAGATCTTCTACCCACTCCAGGGCTTTATCCACCTGAACGGATCTGATGCTGCAATCTGCATTTTTTATCCTCTCTAACTCTTTGGTGATGCCAAGTTCTGCGTAGAACAGTTTGGCAAGCCATAAAAATGGCACCTCTTGATCAAGGGAGGGGATAAGCTCTCTTTTGATTTTTTTACTCTCCTCAAGCCTTGTCACCGCGCGATGACAAAGGGTTTTTTCTACCCCTAGTGCCTCTTTGATTTTATCCAAGAATTCATCTTCTAAGTAGCAGCAATGCCCTTCTTCTGATAGCTTGTCTAGATGGTAAATTACAGCTGCATCAATACGCATGGGGCTACTTTTTTCCATTCCAAGATTTGATGCGAGCTTATCGGCGGTTAAAAAACCAACGCCGGTTAAGTCGCTAATTACAGCGTATGGGTTTTCTTTAAGAATAGTGATTGTTTCATTGCCATATTGTTTAAAAATTTTATGAGCAAGCCCCTCTGAAACCTTATGTCCTCGTAAAAAAAGCATCACATCTTTGATGTGCTTTTTCTCTAAAAAACTTTTTCTAATTTCATCAACACGCTTTTTTCCAATCCCTTTTAATTGAAGAAGGCGGTGGGGGGAGGTTTCTAAAATGGTAAGGGTGTCGTCTCCAAATGCATCCACAATGGTTTTTGCATGAGTTTTCCCAATCCCTTTGATAAAACCTGAGGCAAGGAAAAGTTCTATCCCTTCTTTTTCCGCAGGGTAGGAGGTGGTAAAAGAGGTGATGGTAAATTGCGCCCCATACTCCTTATGATCCTTCCAAGAGCCTGTGCAGGTAACATTTTCCCCTAAAGAGACATTTGGAAGCTTTCCTACGATACAGGTTTTTTTATCTTTTGTGTCACGAAGATAGGCCACGGTAAAGTGGGTTTCTTCGCTTGCAAAGACAATATGCTCAATGGTTCCTGTAAGAGTTTCTTCCATGAAAGAAGCATACTCTCATAAGCCCTTTTTGTAAAGAAAGGCTCTTAATAGTTAATAATTTTCTTTAACAAGATTAAGAAGAAAGATTTACTTTTTTCGTAAGCTGTAGGTCAAGCCTCATTTAACACTTTCTAACTAGCCTTAAGAGCATTATACAATTTTAGAAAATTTGGCGTACCTAAACCAACGCATGGATCCCACGTTTTAGATTCCGTGGTTGAGGTAAAACCATTGATTCCATAGTAAGTGCTTGTTCCTACTGTTTGTGGCTTATCAAAACAATCTGGGTGTGCGTATAAAAAGTCAATAAGCGAAACCCCTTCTGGCAAGTCTTGATAACTAAGAAGGACGGCAAAAAATCCAGCAAGTAGTGGGGAGGATAAACTTGTTCCATCTCCATTGGCCAAAGCAAAAGCATCTGCCGACGTAGAGTTGTTATTTTTAATCATATTTAATAGTTTAGAGGGATTTGTACTAGCTTTCATACTAGTTGCCCACCCTGCAACTATCGCATTAGACATACAGGCAGAAATGTCTGGAATTCCTCTTTGAGGTGAAGAGCTATTCCATGGAATGCTATTTGTATAGCCTTCGGGGAAAGTGGTTGATGTTTGATAAGCATTTAAGAAGGGGGTCTGCGAAGCTCTTGCTTTAATATCTATTGTATCATTACTATTGTATCCTGAAAAACCGCCACCAGTAACTGCTAGCGGCTCAATTATTCCACCTACAGTTGAAATAGGAACCGAATTTGTGCGTTCATCGGCAGAAAGTGGAGTTGCAATACCGATTGCACCTTTACTTATTGATTTAACTAGTGATGTAACAGCTGTAGATTGTCCAGATGGAGCAACCTCTCCATAGTTTATACCACCTGCAGAGATCACGTATTTTGATGAAGTTGGGTAATCAACGGCATAATTAATTAATTGACCCTGAGCAGTGCTAGAAGTGGGGCCTGTATCACCGCTTGAGACAAAGAAAATACAATTATGGTTTGTCGTAAGATCCTCAAGGATCATTTCACATGCATTGATATAAGCTTGATTTGTAAGAGCACAAGGGCTTGAGCAAGAACTTGGCGCACCAAGTTTAATGTTATCACAATCTTGACCTAAATCAATCTTAAAAACCTCCATTTCTCTTTTTAAAAGTGAACATAAGCTCATTGTTCCCCAAGAAATTGAGAAAATCCATTTTTCATCAGGATCTTTTGAGGCGGCCCTTGATTGTATCTGAGCGAAAAGACCTAACAACGAATATTTACTAGCCCAACATTCCACAGGACATCCCCTTCCCATCATTGCACTTGTTTGAATGTCTAAAGGAGCCTCTAAACTAGGGTTGGAATTATTTGAATCAAGGCAAGGTGTAACATCATCAAGATAAATGATATTGTTTTCGATCGAATAGTTTCCAAGAGCAGTGTCTGTTGGGTCAAAATCAAGATCACCAAGAGTTTTTATTTGATTACTATAGTAGTTCATTAATTCGGCACTAGGTTTTTTGAAAAAGGCATCAAGAGTTGATTTGTTACATGTGGCAAATCCTGGAATTGCTATAATAATTTTAATTTTACTTTCAGATTGAAATGAAGCTAATTGAGTTGTATCATTTGGATCAAAACAATTCATGTAACTTGCAATTGTTTTAAAGGTATAAAATGTATTTGCTGCATCTTGATTTGGATTTTTCATACTGTTTCCTTTTTTTTATTTAAAGATAGCATAGTCTATTAAATTTAATGTAAGTGGTTAATTTATAAACCATTGAAAAATGGTGGATCCTTTTAATTAGATTTGCTATAGTTATTTGACTTAGATTTAATATGTTTTTCTAAGGGATCGCTTTAGAGTCAACTAACTATATGTGAATTTGCATTGATAAATCGCCCAGCCCGGATGGAATGACACAGGGACAAAAAATGAGTTTTTTTGTCCAAAGGAAAATCTCTCTATTTAAAGAGAAGCTCTTTATCAAAGGCCTTGAGGGCAATATAGCTGAAAGATCAAAAATGAAGTGATTTTCGTAATAAACTTGCTATTTTACACCCAGTGTAAGTAGGTAATTTTGGGTTTAAATACCCTTGCAAGCGAGTCTGATCTTGAGTTTTTCTATGCCTGACAGAATCTTTTGCATTTTTTTATTGTACGCAATATTCTCTTTTGTTAGAATATAACCTTTCTATTCCGGCTTAGCT
>CAMCSI010000065.1 GCA_945877885.1 Chlamydia trachomatis | reverse complement strand
TAATAATAGACCTAGAAAGATTCTTGATTTTGAAACACCACTGGAAGCATTTGAAAGATTATCAACAGGCATGTTAAACTTGGGAACACATTAGTGATTTGTAATAATTTTTATGCCTCTTTTCGTGCACTTCAAGGTTCAATGGGCCTAATTAATAATAAAAATTATAAAAAAGGAGAAAAAAATGGAAAATATTAGACAAGGAGGGGGTGCTCCTGCTGCTGATGAAGATGTTGGGATGGTTCAACCAAGATCATCAGTTACACTACCTTTAGATGTATTTACAGTAATAGCGGGTTTTGTCCCTCGTGAAATAGCTGGACTTTCAAGGAACCTAACAGTAATTGACCCTAATGCAAAACTTGATATGCTTAAGAAAGTAAAGGACCTTGGTGTCTTTTCTTATTTACAAGGTAGATTACTCCCAAAAATAAATGCTCAAAATCTAAATTTTGACTTTATTAGATTAATAAATCGCTTATTTAAACGCGTATGTACTGATGTAGCGTCTCTTGATTCAATTAGGTCTAATAGGGAAAGTACTATTCAGGATGTTTATGGAGTACTACAAGGAACAAATACAGGTCAAATAATTCGAGAAGGTAAAGATCGTGCTCTGCAAAGATTTACCGAGGTTTTACGTGAAGAAGGGCTTGCAATCCCTGCAAATTCAACCCCACAACAAATACGAGAATGGTTTGCAGATGAGGCAAACCAAGGGGTGCTAGGGGGTATTACTCGATTGAATTTATCTTTGAAAGAACTGAGGTATTTACCTGATGAGATTGAAAGGTTTAGAAATCTTCAACATCTTGACTTATCGAATAATCCAATTAGTAGTTTACCGGATTTAAGTTCTAGCTTACCACATCTCAGGCAGCTTAATTTAAGAAATATCAGGCATATTTATTTACAAGATTCAATTAAGAACTGGTTTCTTGCTGCGGTAAGAGAAAATGTCAGTGCTTTTTCTTATATACCTGATACGTTAAGAGCTGAAAGGGAAGTTGTTCTTGCTGCTGTAAGCCAAGATGGCAGGATTCTTCAGTTTGCAGCCCCTGAATTACGAGCAGATAAGGAAGTGGTTCTTGCTGCGGTACGGCAAAGTGGTAGTGCTCTTCGGAATGCAGCTGCGGAATTAAAAGCAGATAAGGAAGTGGTTCTTGCTGCGGTCAGTCAAAATGGCAGGGCTATTGAGTTTGCAGCTGCGGAATTACAAGCAGATAAGGAAGTGGTTCTTGTTGCGATATTGCAAGATAGCACTGCTCTATGGTTTGCAGACTTGGCTTTTTTACACTGTTAAGTTCTATTGATAAGGGGTACATGTTATGTACCTCTTTATTTTTCTCTATTGGATTTCTTTCGAATGATAGAAATGGCGATTTCATGCCCTTTGGGGATTTTAAAAGATTGAAGGGCTTTTAATAGATAGGCTCTTATGCTCTCTTTGGTAACGAAAAGGGGTCATTTACAAAAAAATATTTACAGATAGAAATGCCACTTATTCATTAAAATAGATTCTTTTTTAAATTTTTTTAACCAAAATTGTTGATAGAATTTATCATTAATTAATGGTATACTAATCTTCTTGTAAAATAATCAATTAACAATATAAGAGGAAAAAATGACTATTGATGGAACTAATAGATCAAGCATTAATGCTTTTGCATCCACGTCTAAAGATATAACTGGAATTGGTGGGATAGATGGTGGTTATGAGGAAATGTTAGCTTGCTTAATTCCTACCCAGAAAGAGGGTGGAAAATCATTATTGGGTAGATGCTCTTTATCAATAAGCGATGAGACAGAGTTTGGTAAGAAAAAGGATTTAAAAAAAATAATAGTATCTGCAAATGAGCTTGCATCATTACCTTTGGAATTACGTGCAGATAAAATGTTTGTCTTAGCTGCTGTAAAGGAAAATCCTGAAGCGCTAAAGTATGCAGCTTCTGAGTTACGAAGTGACAAAAATTTTATTTACGAGTTAGTAAAAACTAATGTCGATCTTTTTCAATATGCAGCAGATGAGTTAAGAGCAGATACACAATTTGTCAAGAGATTGCTATCTGTAGATTATCAAGTTCTAAAGTATGCTGCAGCTCAGTTAAGGGCAGATAAAGATCTAGTTCTTTGTGCCATAAATAATAACCCACTTGCTATTCTCTTTGCCCCTGTTGAATTGAAAAAGGATAATGATGTGGTTTGGGCACTAATAAAGAAGGGGTGCATTTATTCTATGGAAGCAAACTTTCATCATTATTTAGGAATTAGACATATAGCTCTTTCTGCTATAGAATATGAGGGAGAGTTATTAGAGTTTTTACCTGCTAAATTTAAAGCAGACGAAGAGTTAGTTCTTACTGCGGTAAGAATGGATGGAAGATGTCTTAAATATGCAGATAAAAATCTTCAGGCAAATAGGGGTGTGGTTTTTACTGCAATAGATCGTCATCCCGATGCTCTTGAGTATGCAGCAGCTATTTTAAAAGAAGATATAGAAGTAGTTTCTTATGCTGTTTTAAAAAAACCTAGAACTTTTCAGTATGCTGGTGAGAAATTAAGGGCAGATAGAAAATTGGTTATGTATGCAGTAGGTCGAGATGGGATGAATCTTCGATATGTAGCAGATGAATTGCGCTTTGACAAAGAGGTCGTTGATATTGCGACAAGTCAAAATCCGAAGGCTTCTATCTATGCATATCCAACCAATAATTTTTACCACAATTGACACAATTCCAGCTTAGGGGTATTAGAAAAAAGAGCTTGTCAATTATTAGTGGATATTCTATAATTTAGCGCATTACATTGCGGAAGAGTGGCAGAGTGGCCGATCGCGTCTGTCTTGAAAACAGAAGGCCTGAAAGGGTCCGGGGGTTCGAATCCCTCCTCTTCCGATTTATGTGATAAAAAAATTCACTATAATTTTTCAGTCAATTCATTCTCCTCTCTAATCTCATACATCGCTTAAATCTTCCTAAATTTAGATAAGGATATTTTTATAAAAAACCCATATTTTACGTTGAAATAGTATAACAGTGTATAAAAAACTAACAAAAATAATTTTTTTTGCATTATTGCTTACTCACTTAATAATTGAGGCTGAAACGAAATCAATTGCTATTTTAGTTGATAAAGGTTGGAGAGGGGAGCGTGCTTTTGCTTTACGTATAAAATCTGCTTGTGAAAATTTAGATTGGAAAGCTACGATTTTAAATTCAAATAGTAGTTTAGCTTCTTTTCAAAGATTTAACTGGATCCTCACTTTAACGCCTAATACGTTTCATTTTAAAAAAAATCAAATTATTTAGTATTATTCGATCCTGAAAATCACTATTTTCGTTCCAAAAATTATTTAAAAAGCATTTTTTCTAATTATTATGGATACATTACAACATATACAAATCATGGTTCTATAAGAACTCTTCGAAAGAAGAATCGATTAAGAATATACCCAAACCCATGGTATCCAACAGCTCAATATCGACCTTTTGCCGAGGTTTCACCTAGGTTTTTGTTTTATTTTATAGGTCAATGGGGGAATCGTTGTCATGATCTTAAGTATAAAATTTTACAAGAGCTATTAGCAAATCAGAATTACACACAGTTTTTTGGAAATCCCGTAAATGGGCAATTGTATAAGGATGCCTATAAGGGATCGATCCCCTTTACAAGTGAAAGCGTACAAGAGCAAATTTTTGATTGTGGAGTTTGCTTGGTTTTACATTCAAATATACATAACAACCATGAAATTCCCTCAGGAAGAATATTTGAAGCAGCAGCAGCTGGAGCGGTTATTATTTCAGACATGAATCCCTTTGTAAAAAAGTATTTTGGTGATTCTATCCTTTATGTTGATCACACTAAATCAGGAAATGAAATGTTTGCAGAGATAGATGCACATATGAGGTGGATACTAGATCATGAAGAAGAAGCTAAGCAATTGGCTAAACGCTCTTATGAAATTTTTACTAATCAATTTCTATTAGAACAACAATTACTTGAGTTTGATTCATGGCATCAGTCCCATTCCAAAAAGTAACTCTTAATTTACACGAAAAATATTAACACCTTCGGACCTGAGCTTTTTTCCCCAAGACTTCATATACCCCTGAGAATCAACTTCTATAGTTCCAAATTGCGTAACAGCAAAAAATTTTCCATCTGAAGAAAATGCTAATCCGTGAGGGAAAAGCAAATTTGGGTTATCATTACCAAGAATTTTGAATGGGATATCTGTAATAAATCTATTTTCTATGCTATCAAATTGATAAAAAGATACATTATTTTGAGTGCTGTTACTTACAGCGCAATAAGAGCCATCAGGAGAAAATGCGATATCTTCTGGTCTACAAAGTATTGTTGAAGCCCCAGATAATTCTTGTTTTGGCACTGCATTTATTTGATCATTTTCTAAATTAATAGAAAAAATTCCCACACTATTTGTCTCAGTGAAAGTAACAATAAGTGATGTTCCATCAGGGGAGAAAGTAACACCTTTTGGAACCCCTGCTAGGCCGTGATCTTTTTCTAAGGAGCTACAAGGTTCAAATCTTGTGTGATTACTACCTAAATCAAAAACACGATATAAGACTACAGTCCAAGGAGCATCTGAAAATGATCCGTAGACAACAGAAAAATACTTTTCATCGGGGGAAAAACACATTCCATGAGGTCTATAGTCGATTTTAGATAAATGACATGGAATAATAGCATTTGGAGATGTTTGATATAACCCATTAATGTCAGCTGAATATATGTTAAGATTTCGACTAGACCAATTCACAATCACTAAATGATCTCCATTAGGAGAAAAAATTGCATTTTGTGGATGACTCATTTGCGCATTAGGATTTTGCAGTAGTTGAATGCATTTTACTTTGTTTTCATCCGTTATTTGATACAAACCCACTTGATGATGATGGGTAAAAGTGACACAAAAAAGATTTTTTTTTGGATGGAAAGAGACGCTATTGATCAATGTTGGATTTCTTTTATTAGGTTTTATAAAGGCAATCTTCTCAAAACAGAAAAGAGAGATTACTTGCATGTATCCTAAAAAAAATAAAACTTTCCAGTTCATGACATTTCCTAATTTTCTGATTGTATAATGCATATCTTCTAAAATGTTCGACTTCTTGTCTAGAAGTTATTATATCGTATTTCGATTTGTTTAATTCATGACTTTGCAATTTGAAAAACTCCCCGTTTTGAAACTTCATCAGAAATGATCTATGAGATTATCTGCGCTTATTTCATCCACTTCAATCTTGAAAGGGTAGCTGTTACAAAAAAAAACCTCTCTTAAATTAACTACTTTTTATGTTTACTTAACCAATTTTCTGCAATTTCAATTTTTACATCTATTGTCTTATGATTCTTTTTTAAATTTCCAAGTAGCATATTTAACCTTTGATTTCCTTGTAAAAGTTTAGAATGCTTTTTCATAAAACGCCAGAAAAGTCCATCCCATAGATCGACCCAATCACCCTTTTTATAATTACTCATTTTTAGGATATAGTTAGCACCTGATATATAGGGTTTAGTTGTGATAGTACCTAAATTTGCATATTGACTCATGTCATATACATTAGGAACCATAACCCAATCAAAGGAATCAACAAAATAGGCCATAAACCATGTGTAAACTTCATTAGGATCGGTATCACAAAGAAGTAAAAAATTACCAAGAACCATAAGTCTTTCTATGTGATGACAATAACCTGTTTCTAATATTTTATGAATGGTTGAATCAATAGGTTCGATCCCTGTTGTCCCATCCCAAAATCCTTTTGGTATTTTTTTGTGATTGGAAAGTTTATTAGCAATTCGGTCCTTTTTCCCACAAACAACGTAAACTCCTCTGATAAATTCTCTCCACCCAACTATCTGTCTTATAAACCCTTCTAAGGCATTAAGAGGGATTTTATATTTTTTTGCACAACTTAACGCTTTTTCTATAACTTCATGAGGTGTAAGTAAACCTATGTTTAATGAAGAGGATAAGACGCTATGAAAGAGAAAATGTTCATCTTTAGAAATGGCATCTTCAAAATCACCAAATAAGGAGAGTCTCTCTTTTAAAAAGAGATCTAACCCGGCCCTTGCCTCTTCAAAATTTGTGGGATAATAGAATCGATTTACACATCCAATACTATTTGGAAAATGTTTGATGACCCAATCTTTTGATTTTTTTATCACATCGGTTTCTTCGGGAATATATGGCTGCAAAATGGGTTGACTTTTTGGAATTTTCTTACGATTTTCACTGTCAAAGCTGAACTTACCACCAACTGGCTCCTTTCCATCCATAAGTAATTTCATCTCTTTTCTCTGGCCGGTATAAAAACTGGAAAAAAAGTGAGAAGTTCTTTTATTTTTACCGAATTTTTCCTCCACATCTTTTCGATTTAAAAAAAACGCTGGGGAGGGGTAGAAGGAGAATGAAAAGCCAAACTTTTTTTCACTAAAGGCAATATCTTCCTCTAAATAGTGATCATTGATTTCAGCCATATGGATACTTTCGATGGTTTTTTTTGCAAGGTGTTTAAACACCGCTTTTCTTGAATCCAACTCAGTAGATTCTAAGTAGATCACCTTAAAACCTTTTTTTTCTAGATAATCCTTGTATTGAAGCAAGGCAGCTTTTAATAAGACAAGTCTTTGCTTGTGAAATTCCTGTATTCTAAAATAGAGAAATTCTTCAACCAGATAGATGACCCTTTTTTTACATAGGGCAGGGTGGTTTTCAAAGAGCTGATCGGGAAAAATAAGGGTTATTTCTTTCATCTTATAAAGATCTTTAAATTTCTATTTCTAGTTTTTAGAAAATAGAAATATAAGTGTTAAAATTTATGTTAAATTTGTTATTATAGAGTTTACTATTAAAAAACGCTATAGGAGTTTTTTTGACATTCTTAAAATTATACCTTCTTTCACTAACAATCTTTTTCATGATAGATTTGGTCTGGTTAGGATTTATCGCTAAGGATCTTTATAACGATCAACTAGGATTTTTAATGGCTAAGCAAATAAGATGGATCCCTGCCATCTTGTTCTACTTTATATATTTAGCTGGACTTACCTTTTTTGTTATCCTACCACTTACCTTAAGTGGGAACTGGATTTTAGCACTATTGTATGGTGGATTTTTCGGTCTTGTATGCTACAGTACGTACGATTTATCAAATTTAGCAACTTTGAAAGATTGGCCGGTAAAAATTGTAGTCATTGATTTAATCTGGGGCTTTTCTATTTCAGCATTCACAAGCTTTATTTGTTGCACTATTGCTTCTTATTTTAAGCATTACTTCATTTAAATATTAGCATAAATAAAAGGAGAGGAAGGTGAAGAGATATCTTATTGTGGG
>CAMCSI010000064.1 GCA_945877885.1 Chlamydia trachomatis | reverse complement strand
CCAGAAATAGTGGCTGTACTTTCCTCCTTAATTTCATTTCTTGATCGAATATATCTTTTTGCCTCTTCAAAGAAACCAAGTTCCATTAAAACGTTTTCTGTGATTTCCTCAAGCGCCTCTCTTGTGATGGTCTCTACTTCCAAAGCAAGAATGGTAGAGGCAATCATAGAGGTGATTTCATTAATAGAATCGACCATTGTAGACTCTGGTTGACCATCGATGCTGTGATGATTTCTAAAAAGACTTTCTATGGAAGAGGAGATTTTCATAGGATTAAAGCGTCTTTTGGTAATTCCATCGGCACTTAAAATCGTAATTAACTTACGTTCAGGAGATCTTTCGGCTCTTTTTTTATCCCTATAGAGGATATAGTCACGAGCTACATCATGATAATCGTTTTTCATAAGGGTAATTTCTACCAAATCTTGAATCCCTTCAACCGTTAAAGTAACCCCTTTTTCCCCTAAATGCTTAGATTTATCCTCAACAATGGTTGTAAGTCTTGTGATGGTGTTTTTTATCCCGATCGGTAGAGATTGATCTTTTGGAAGCTTTTTTGTGTCGCAAAACGCAGCGCAAAGAGCATTTTCTATTCTATCTCTATTAAAAGGTAGAATACTTCCATTTCGCTTTACAATTGTTAAAGCATTTATGGATGGTTTTTTATTTGGATGTAACTTTTTCATCGAGCTTAAAAGAAGAGCTTCGTTTGTATCTTCTTTTGCCTTAGTTATCGTCTCTTTATCCTTTTTCATAATACCCCTCTAGTAGTGTTCTTCTTTCTTTTGAATACAAGATGTAGTGTTTTTTGTCTACAAAGTATACTATATATTGTATTCCTTGACTATTTGTCCAGAGAAAAAAACTATTTTTTGCAAGAGGCTAAATCATTTGCAATTTAATCAATATCTTTGGTAAATTAGACCGCTTTGTATTTAGCAGTATTGAAAATATTGGATATTTGTAAATATCACATAAAAAAGGTTCGGCGATTTCAAGGACATTTTGACCACTAAACGAGGCTAAAATAAGAAGAGTGGAAATGATTTCCCCAAAAAGGTGAAAACCTAACTGAAATGAGGGGATGTCTAATAAATAGAGCCCTTTAATCTTTTCTTTTAGGATAATGGCAGGATAACTTTTTGGGTCCATTTTTTTATAAATGGATAAAAGGGGTGTTAAGATGGCCTTACTTTGTTTTTCAAGGGAGGTAAACACCTCTTCACTTTTTTCTGGAAGAAAAAAAGAGAGGGTGTTTTTGATATAAGTTTTTGCATCATCAAAGGATAGCTCTTTAATATGTACATTTGTAAAAGCCCCAGTAATATCAATTTGAAGTAGTTCAGGTTTGATTTTTACATAAGTTTCTAAAAAGGAGATAATTTCCCCGGAAATCGTGGCTACATCTGGTGCTTGAACTTCTGAAGGGGGATTGTTAAGTAGCTCTAATAAGTAGGTGATTTGGGTTTCATAAAATCCTGCTAAAAAATACCCCGCCTGTGAGTTATATAGCTCTATTTCAGAAAATGGCTCTTTGGTGGGTAAATAATAGTTATTATAATAATGAATCAGCTGATCGGGAAGATTCCCCTTTTTTATCGCTAGATCCAAGCTGTTTTCTAAAATGTGCAAGCTGTAGCAAGCTTCTTTCACATTTTGCAAATGACTTTCTTGCTTTGTTTCGATGATTTCATATTTACCGGTATTAAATAGATCTTTTAAGCAGCTGTGTAATTGCTCCGAATTTTTTGAACTATTTAACTGTTCCTGAATGGATTTACGTAAGGCATAGGGTAAGAAAAATGGGGCGTTTTTTGCAATTGCATCAAATACAAATTCTATTTCACTATGCAGTTGATTTAAAATTTTACGGCAAATATTTTCATTACCTTCTTCACCCTTTGCACATAAATGAAGTAATGATAGTAGCTTGTGGGTAATCTCTAGATGCTTATGGGTTACATTTTTAAGAACTTGCAATTCTTTAATAAATTCTTCTGCTTGAATATGGGAAAAAAGGGGCTTATTTTGTTTAAACGTTTTTTTCAGCTGCTTTAAAAAGTCTTTTACATTCTCTATTAAGTGAGCCTTAACCCTTTCTGCAGCTTTTCCCTTGAAACTTTTTAACTTGATTAAGACGAAAAAATAATCCTCAAGATCCTCTGTAAGGAGCTTTGCTCTTGCTATGGGGTCATCTGGATAGTTTGGATAGTGAGAAATGGAGCAAAGCTTTTGGAAAGCTAAGGTGATATTTTGCACCTTTTGAATCTCCTCTGGGGGATGGTGATCCTCCTCAGTGAAAACGTAAACATCTTTCCATAAACTCCCACCGCTTAGGTTTTTTAACACTTTTTTAAAGGTGGGCATTTCAAAAAAAAGAGCAATAGCTTTTGGAAAGCTCTCCTTTTCATAAAGAGCTTGAATTTGCTCTCCGAGCCCTTTATTTAGATCACGATTTGCCCTTTTCCAATTGGCGGAGTAACTTAAAAGCTTGTTGGCCTTAGGGCGTAATTTTTTTACAGAACTTTGCATAACTGAGCTCTACCATAAAAAGTTTTATTTTATAAGAAAAAAAGATGGGAAGATAAAAGTACTAAAGTGTATAATTAGACCATGAAAAAAGTTTCTATCATCCCAAACCTAATCACATCATTTGGCCTTGCTTGTGGATTATTTGTTATTTTTCGAGTGAATATGGCAGATGGCACAACATTTTCCTTATTAAAAACGATGGCCTATATTTTACTGCTTGCAGCAGTTGCAGATGTTTTAGATGGTGCGGTCGCACGCGCTATGAGAGGGGAGTCAGAGTTTGGCCTTGCCTTTGATAGTCTATCCGATGCAATCTCTTTTGGAGTTGCCCCATCTGTGTTGTTCCTTGGCTCATCAACTGTAGAACCAGGAACTGTGGAATCGTTTTTTGCCATCTCCGCCACCATGATTTATACTATCTGCGGTGTACTTCGGTTGGTTAGATACAATATTAAACAAGCAAATGATAAAGAGGAAAAGAATAAACCGTTTATTGGCTTACCCATCCCTGCAGCTGCCATGGCCTTTGTCTCCCCAAACCTTTTATTGCACGCGCCATTTTTTAAAGAAAGGATCCATGTAGGGGAAGTTGCCATGAGTTGGATCCTAACTGCTATAGGGATACTTTTAGCCTATTTAATGCTCTCTAAAATTCGTTTTGGGAGTTTAAAGAGTTTTAACTTTCGCCTCAGATCATTTGGAACAGTCTTTTTAGGATCTATCATGGCTGTTTTTTTTCTATACGGTTTGATTTATAACGTTACGATGCTATTGCTCGTCGTTTCTTGGGGATATATTTTGTTTTCTTTGTGCGCTATCCCATTTAAAAAAGATTCTAAGCTTAAGAAAAACAAACCTTAATTTAGTTAATGAAGCAGGTATTTGCAGATTTTAAACCACCCGCTCGCTTTGCCCCGGGTGGTGATATAGTCATTTGACTTAGGCTTTGATCGCTCAATTCAACATTAGAATACTACATTAGACCACTGAAGAAGAATTGATTTTTTCCATAGCCACCCTGTATAAATGACCATCTTGTGAGATTTTTCCCTCCAACTTATTATCCACTGGGTAGGCAAAATCTTTACACGCCAAAAGGGTATAATCATTTATCAGCTCTTTGGTCATTTTTTTGTTATGATAAAGATAGGTGTGAATGTAAAGTTCGGTTAACTCGTTGGTTTCTTCAGGGGTTAATCCATAAAAAGAAGAGAGACCTTCTAAGAAAAAAAGAAACTTCCCACTATCTAAGCCAACAGGCGCCCCTTCAATGGATCTTGGCATGAAGGATAGATCAATAAATGTTGTCGTATTTGATTTGCTATCATAAAAAATGTTACCTAGGTGAGCATCCCCATGAATCATTCCATAAGGACCTTTAAATGCGCCATCTGCTTTATCTTCATAATATTCATCATAGTAAGGGGAGTAGGAGGAAGTTTTCTTTAGATTATGAAACTCTGCAAATGATTTAGCCGCCCCTTCCACAGAGGCTTTTAATGTTCGGTAAGCAATTACCCTTTTTGATGCATTTGCCTTACCTGTATCTTTTATGAGCGTATTTATAGATTTACCCTGGGCAACTGTTTCTATAATATAAGCGTTAGAGTCATCCTCGCTCCTAAATTCTGCAGTCCCTATCAATTTCGGGACATTAAAATATTTTGCATTATAAAAGTAGGTTTCATGTAGGGAAGATAGTTCATCCTTAAGCTCTTTTCGATCATATTCATCATGAATAGGAAGCTTTTTAATAATAGCTAAAGGCTTGCCCCCTGATGTGTAAACAAAATATATCGTACTGCCTTTTCCTGATTCAGACATATCCTCATTAGCAACTAATTTTTTGAAAACCAGATAGTCTGAATTAAAAAATCTATTTTTAACTATTTCAAGATCTTCGTCCGGTACCACCACCTCCATTTTTTTATCGTAATTAGAGGCTTTCTCCATTGGGATTGGAAGTGAATAACTATTTAATAATAAAGATAATGCTAATATTGTACTTTTCATAATAATATTATCTCAAAATATATAATTAAAGTTAACTAAAACTATTACTATATATCTAACATCTATTTCTTGGGTTTTATCCATTTTTAAAGTAAAATGAAGTTTTTTAGGAGATAAGTAATGTTGATGATATTGATGGCTGTAGCCTTTTTTTTAGTTCTTGGATTTTTAGCACTGTTTTGTAGGGGAAAAATCGTTGAACTTAAGGGGTTGAAGGAGCGGTTTACTCTTTTGCAGATTGAAAATGCAAAGCTTGAAACCTCCTTAATTGAGCAAAATAAAAGTTTTGAAAGTAAGCTTGTATTGATAGATGAGTCTAAAGAGCGGCTAAAAGATGTGGTGAAGGGGATCTCGGCAGATGCCTTAGAGAAAATGGAGGAAAAAGCATCTAGAGAAGAGGATAGACGTGGAAGGGTTCTTTCTGAACTTGTAAATCCTATGAAAGAGTCACTAAATAAGCTTACAGAAAAGCTTGCGGTGATGGAAAAGGATAGGAAGGTGGATAAAGAGTCATTATCTGAACAAATGAAGCAGATGGTTGAATCTGAAAAGACACTTCTTAAAGAGACGGTGAATTTAAAAGATGCACTTTCTAAGCCAGAAATTCGGGGTCTTTGGGGGGAAATGCAATTAAAACGGGTGATTGAAATATCTGGGATGTTAAATTACTGTGACTTTTTAGAGCAAAATGTGGAAGAGACAGAAAGTGGCCGAATTCGCCCTGATATGACCATTAAGCTTTCCGAGGATAGATGTATTATCGTCGACTCAAAAGCCCCTTTTGAAGGATTTTTACGAGCTTTAGCAACAGATGACATGGGTGAAAAAGAGGAGCAAATCAAGCGACACGCGCGTCATTTAAAAAATCATATTCAAATGTTATCGAAGAAAAAATATTACGAAGGTTTTACAAATACCCCAGAATTTGTTGTGTTATTTCTTCCATCAGAGGTGTTTTTTTCCTCAGCGATGCAAGTTGATCCAACATTACTAGAATATGGAGCAAGCCTTGGTGTAATCCTTGCCACTCCAACCACCCTTATAGGACTGCTACGAGCGGTAGCTTACGGCTGGAAAAATGAAGCAATGACCACAAATGCCAAATTGATACAAAGTATTGGGATGGATCTTTATAAGCGGTTGCATGATATGAGTAAACATCTCACTTCCCTTGGAAAGTCGTTAAATATGTCTGTAGATGGATATAATAAGACGATCGGTACATTTGAGCGAAGGGTGTTAAGTTCTGCAAGAAAATTTAATGAGCTTGGCGCTTCTTCTGGTGATATTATACTTTCGCCATTTGAGCCAATAGATAATCAAATTCGTACGATTCAAGGTTTAGAATTGGACGAAGATGAAATTAGCATGGAATAGCCAATTCTAAATATAATAGAACCAAAGATTCAAAGATTACTCTCTTTTTTTGTGATTCACTCACTATACGTATGGGTGAATTAAAAATGCAATATCACCACCCGCAAGCAAAGCTTGCTAGAGAACACAAAGCTCACAAAGAAAAACATTAAAATCTTTTTGAACCCCTTACAATCATAAAGTATTTTTTTACCCCCATTAACATGAATAAAAAAATGTAATAATAAAAAATATAAATATCGTCTTTTTTCCCCTCTGTGAGCTTTGTGCTCTCTAGCAAGCTTTGCTTGCGGGTGGTTTAAAATAAGTAAATATCGGCTTAAGTTGATCGAGGCGGTTTTGATTGCGTAAAAGTAGTTTGTTAAGATAAAAAAAAGCTGAAGAGGTGATCTTCAGCTTTTGATAGGGAATGAATTTTCTACGTAGAGGTTATTCTACATCCATTACAAAGTAGGCTGGGAATGCAAAGTTGTTGTTTGGTCTTTCACTTACAACAAGGGTTACATATTGACCTACATGGTTGTGTAGATCTACCATCGTGCTATATAGATAAGCTCGAGGAAAGTCTCTATCTCTTATAACATAGCTACCTGGCTTGTTCTTTACAGGATCGTTATAAGCTTCTACAATACCTGAAATTCTTGTGCTTTTAAACTTTTGTTGCTCATAGAAATCTGTCATTGTTTTATTCATATGAGATCTTGCCCATGTATTAAATAAAGCTGTTTCAACACCTTCCCAAAGCCTTGTTCTATCTTTTGCAGTAAGCGCTGTTTGTCCACCGAGCATTAAAGCAGAATCAGACCCTGAGTGGATATTTTTGCTTAAAATTAGTGCCTTATTTTCAAGGTAAGAAAGTTTCTTTTGAAGATAATCTTCTTGAAGTTTTCCAAGACTCTCTTTTACAGCTGTCACAGATTTTGCAAATTCAGAATAATCTTCAATGATTTCTGAAAAACTTGAGGTGATTTTTGGAAAGTTTATTTCATCAAATGGTTTTAACATCTCAGATTGAGCAAATAAATTTGATGACTCAATAAGTGAGTTAAGATTGGCCATTTTTTGATCATGGATTTCCTTCTCTTCTGGACCACCAACTTTTTCTAGATATTCTTTAGCAATGTAAAAATGTACATTTGATGGGGGAGTAAACTCAATCCATTTGTGATTTTTCTCACTGATTTTACCATTTACAGGATCACCTGAAGTAAGGTATCCAACAACTGGTGCAGTAAGTTCTGGGTGTAAACGGATATTAATACCATTTCCTTCTGCAACACCATCTAATACAAAACTTCTAAAAACATATACTTTCATGGAGCTTGGTGCTTCAACCACATAAAAATCTTTTTTTTCACCCACTACAACAAGGAGTTCATTTTTATCTATTTGATTAATAATTGGTGATTCTACATCGGCATGTAGACGAAGTCTTACATCATTTCCAAGAACTTTTCCTGTAAATGCTCTGAAATCTTTAAATTCTTCTTTTTTTGGTGCCACTTGCTTTTGCGCAACGCTTGTACTTTGTTTTTGCACAAGCTTTGTCTCTTTTGCAACACCTATATGCCCATCGTGAGCAGAAAGATTTAAAGATGCAAGCATTGTAAGCGCTATAGTAATTTTTGTTCCTAACATGTTAGT
>CAMCSI010000063.1 GCA_945877885.1 Chlamydia trachomatis | reverse complement strand
GTTCAAATAGCCCTCTTTATGAAACGGTAAACTCAAGGAGTTTATCTTTTGCCTATTTTGATCTACTTGAAGATCCGCAAACATTGCAAGCAAAATTAAAGGCTTTTTCACCAGATATTTTAGTCGCGCCCCCTTCGATGCTTTTACTGCTAGCTGGAAGCTGCCTTCCTAAAAAAATTATTTCCGTAGCAGAGGTGCTTACAACTATTGATGAAAACCAATTAGAGGCCAAGTTTGGACAAAAAATCTTTCAAATCTATCAATGTACTGAAGGATTTTTAGGATTTACTTGCTCTTTTGGCACACTGCATCTAAATGAAGATCTTTTACTCATCGAAAAGGAATATATTGATGAAGAGCGATTTATTCCAATCATTACAGATCTATTTCGAAAAAGTCAACCTATCATACGCTACCGTTTAGATGATATACTCGTTGAAAAAAAGAGCCCATGTCCCTGTGGGTGCGTGTTTAAATCTTTAACAAGAATTGAAGGAAGGTGCGATGATTTACTTTACGTGGCCCTTCCCCAGGGTGGTAATAAGCCGCTTTTTTCTGACTTTATCAACAGAAAAATTACCGCTGCTGCCGCAGGCATCGAAGAATACGAAGTTGTCCAAACAAAACTCGAAAAATGGGAGATTTACTTAAAGCCAGAGTTTAGATCTGCAGTGAAAGTCTCATTGCATGAACTATTTTCCAAAATAGGGTGCCTATTCCCTGAGCTTATCTTTGTCGATCACCCCTTTCCAAAATTACCCGGGGCCAAGCTGCGCCGTATTAGAAGAGAGTATGCGACTATATAATAAAAAAGAGTGGTCATTGATTCCATGGCCAACTACCGAAGAAGGTAATAGACTGCGTGATTTTTTTACTCCCATATTCAAAGAAGGGGTAACAGCTTTTGTAGCAAACATAGAAACAACCATCTATATCCTTCATATCGACGATCTATTTATTCCAATAACTGTAAATGACAAACAGTATCATAATTCTTATGTTTGCTCTCTTTACTCTCTAATACTTTATGCAGAAGAAGAAATGAAGCGTCATAAAATGTCTTTAACTGCCCTACTTTTAGCCCCTTTTTTAACTCTTTTTAAATTATGGAGTAGATTGAGTAAAATCAATAAACTCGTCATCGTGAATAATTTTTTACTCTCTACAAATTTATACCCATCATTATCTTCCTCTCAAGTTCATCTAATCCATCAATTTTTTAAAGATCAATTTCCAGACCATGCAATCATCTTCCGCTCATTAAATAGTTATACTGAAAAGAATTTAAGTAATGATCTTACGAAGATAGACTATACTTTTATCACTAATCGTAGTGTCTATTTATTCAATCCAGAAAATTACCAAAATCTACCCTCAAAAAAAAGATGGATTATTGAAAAAGATAAAAAATTAAAGAAGAATTTCAAGATTCTCAAACATGAAGATTTTAAAGTTAGTGATGCATCTGAAATTAAACGTCTTTATGATCTTCTCTATTTGGAAAAATACTCCTATTTAAATCCAGCATTTACGGCTTTCTTTTTTAAAGAAGCAATCCAACATAAGATTTTTACCCTATCTGGTATTGTCTATGAAGGTCGTTTAGTCGGAGTGATCGGATTTTTCAAAACAAAGGGAATTATGGCAACGCCAATTGTTGGTTACGATACTAATTTACCTGAAAGTCTAGGACTTTATCGTCTACTAACCATCCTTATGTTAGAGGAGTCTTTATCTAGTAATTCCCTCTTTCATATGAGCGCTGGGGCCGGCCACTTCAAACGTCAGCGGGGCGCCTTTCAAGAACTAGAATCGATGGGAATTGCAGCTGGTCATCTTCCTAAATATAGACAATTTATCTGGAAATGCTTGGCCTTTCTATGCAACAGATTAGGTGCCCCTCTTTTAATAAAATATAGATTTTAATCCACCTCATATATCGTTTTTAAAAATTTTATTTTAATTGATAATTATGCAATTATTTTATATAATTGATAGTTATAGTTAATAAGGAGAAATAAATTATGGCAAGCATTGCAGGCGGTGGTGGGGCTTCAGCCTTACCCATTGATTATCCGTATGAAAGACCCGTAGAAGGTAAGAAAAGAATGCACCCCACTCAACTTATGTTGGACCTTGTTTCCGAAGGAACGAAAGAAACAAGTGGTAAACATGTTTTAGCAGACTATATGAAAAGAGAACCAGGCTATGATTTAAGTTTTTCAGCTGCATGGTTCCAGCATATTAATTCGGCACCGGCTAAAAATCCCCTTGAACTTTTACAAGTTTTTTTGAAAATCCATGAATTAGCTATGAGTCATATTACAGCTAAAATGTCTGAAATAGAGAAAAGAGAGTTCAATGATTCAAAAGACAAAGGTCATAGTTTTGGTGTAGGTGTTGGACCAAACTCTGATTTAGAAGGGGTTGTGGATTTACTAAAACAAATTTTATTTAATGAAAAGCGGACACTTATCTCTTTCTATACAGAGGAAAAATCAAATAAACCCTATATTGATTATGGTGTTATGAATGGGGATTTTTTTCAATTGAATAGAAGGACTGAGGAACATAAAAAACTTTTCCCCAAAAATAGACATTCTCCTAAAGAAAGAGTCCAAAAGATTGTAGAGATTATAAAGCCACTTTATGAAGTAGGAACCATAGGTGAGGGAACTTTTCCAGTTAGAATTACATCTATGTATCGTAGTCAAAATTCTAGAAATGGAAAAGCTTATGAGTTGATGATTCAGTATTTTATGTCTCTTAAAAAAGATCAAAGTGATAGCGAAAAGATAGAAAATATTTGCCTCTTATGTCGTGAACTTGAACAATTACATTTTTTTATTGATGGCAATGGAAGAACTGTATTTATTTTTGCTAACTTATTAGCTTCGTGGAATAATCTACCCCCTTTCTATCCAACCAACATGTGTATCTTTGATGCAAATTCGATGCCTAAAATGGTTAAGGAAGTTTCAATGGGGCAAAAACGTTTTGCAGAAATGTTTGGAACCAAAGATGAATTTAATCAAAAATTGAAAGTTTACAAAGAAACAGTGGAAAACCTTACCACACTAATATCAACAAAATTTTCAAAAATAAAATCTGTTATGACAGCTTTAAGTGAAAGAAATTTCAACCTATTATTAAGACAATCAGTTCCTATTGAAGAAACGATAGATTTACTTAAGTTTTTACTTCAAAATCGCTCTTCTCTTAATATAGACCTTAACTCTGCAGGACAAACATCGGGCACAGCGACAACTATTGCAAAAAAAGTTGGAAATGAAGAAGCGATTAAACTACTTGTAGTAGAAACTCTTTCAGATCTTATATCGACAAAATTTGCAAAGATAAAATCCATTGTGACTGCTTTAAAAGAAAGGAATTTTAACCTATTACTGAGACAATCAGCTATAAGTGAAGATAAGATAGAGTTACTAAAGTTTTTACTTGAAAACCGATCTTTTCTTAACATAGACCTTAGTTCTGCGGGGCAAACATCAGGAACCGCGGCAACTATTGCAAAAGCCCGCGGAAATGAGGAAGCTTGTAAATTACTTGAAGAAGCTCTTTAGAAGACCTTACGTAAAGTAGAGATTAAAGCATTAAATCTTTCCTGCAAGTCCTCTCTATGTTTATAAATGGCAAGCACCCTATAATATGAAATCGCGCTTTGCCATAAAACTGGGGATAAATTGCATTTTTTTGCAAGAAAATCAGGAAGAAAACCCACTTCGTCTGAATCTGCGCAGATATTTGCAATCAAAGACCAGCTCGGGATTTGCGATTTTACCATAAGCGGGTAGCCTCTTAATTGCTGCCATGATTGTTTTAATGTTAAAACCTCCAGTTGATCTTCAGGTATAAGTACAGGTCTAATAGAAGTTTTTGAATCTTTAGCATAAAGTTGAAAAGATCCCTTTCCAACCTCTTGAGCAATCACCCCACTCCAAGAAGAATTATCCAAAACAAGAGCAATATCTGCCTCGTCTTGAAGTATTGCTGCGTAAGCTTTATCAGGTCTCATATGACTAAATTCAATTCTCTCATGAGATAAAAGGGCAGGCACGGCAAGTTGGGCGATTGCATGAGTTGTGACCAGACGTATCGGAATTTGATCTTTTGATACTAATAGATTTCTTAAACGATTAACCCATTCTTCTACCTTGGGAAAAAGCAACTCTCCCTCCCTTGTTAGACAAAACCTACGCTTTTCATGGGTACAAAGATTTACGCCAAAGGCTGCCTCTACCCTTTGTATCGCACTGCTTGCAGCACTTTGACTTAAGTGATGAAACTTTGCAGATTTTCCTAAATTATTAAAATGGGCAGCTGTAATAAATAATTCTAAATCAGCTATCCTTAAATTTCTTAATGAACTTTCTAATTTTTGCAATAAGAGTTCCTGTTTTACTTCGCTATCAATTTCAACGTCCAATATTGTCATAAACCCATCCCCTATTCAAATCGATTTTTTCGATTTCCATTATCGATTATATCGAGAATACTATTAATAATCAATATGTTATCCTGGTTTTTTATAAAAAGGAGACTCTAAATGAATAAAGAAAGTGCTATATTACGATTTTTCAAATCAATCTGTCGATTTAATTTTGGAAATTTTGAAACACAGGAGTTTAAAAAATTTCTTAAGCTAGGTGCAATTTTTGCTTTAATGATCGGAATCTATTGGACATTGCGCCCCTTAAAGGATGCAGTATTTATCCACCTTGTAGGAGGTTTACAAATACCTTTTGCAAAAACTATCTCTGTTCTTGGGCTACTGCCTTTAGTAATTTTTTACACAAAACTTTTAGAAAAAAATTCTAAAGAAAAAATGCTTGTAATTCTTCCACTTGCCTACTCCATCACTATTTTTATTTTTAGCATCTTTCTTTACAAATTCTGGGGCTCATCCTCTGAAATAGCGGGTAGATCTGCTATTTTCTTAATTAGTACAAAAGTGTTTGGATACTTGTTTTATCTTTTTGTAGAAAGTTTTGGATCTTTGGTGATTGCTCTTTTTTGGGCATTTGCAACGGATACAACAGTCCCTGAATCTGCAAAACGGGGATTTCCACTTGTCGTTACCTTAGGTCAAATGGGAGGAGTCGTGCTACCTTATACCATTGGCGGACTCCCACATCGTCTTGGGTTAACATCTGACACTTTATCTCTCCTCATTTTAGGTGTTTTAACGTTTCTTATCATCCCACTTTTTGGGTATTTTTTAAAATCAACGCCAAAGGCACTACTTACCACCTTTCAAGGGAAAACTGAAGCTGTCAAAGATAGCAAGCATGAGGCTGGATTTTTAGAAGGGCTAAAACTTTTATTAAAAAACCGTTACCTACTTGGAATCTTTGCAGTAAACTTTGTCTTTGAAGTGGTGGTTACCATCTTTGACTTTAACTTTAAACTTGCAGCAAGCTCTGTCTACTCAGGTGTTGTGCTAAGTAATTACTTAAGCATCTACGCATCATCTTTAAATACCGTATCGCTTTGCTTCCTACTTCTTGGGATAAGCAATATCACAAGATACCTTGGGGTAGGGGTGGCCCTTGCTGCAATGCCGATCATTGTTGGATTTGCTTTATTTGGATTTTTAAGCCTAAACTCCCTTAACTTTCTTTTTGCTCTAATGGTTGGAGCAAAAGCTATCAATTATGCACTAAACGGCCCTGCCTTAAAACAGCTCTATATCCCAACAACCAAAGATGTGAAATTTAAAGCACAAGCTTGGGTAGAAACCTTTGGATCTAGAACATCAAAACAAGCAGGATCTGTCTTTAACATGTCCCTTTCCCCCCTTCAAACTGCCTTTGGAACCCTAGCTGGTAAATCCCACTACTTAGCCCTAAGTGGCGCTATCTGCTTCCCTCTTCTTGGAGTTTGGTTACTAATCACACTCTTTCTAGGAAAATCATTTAGAAAGGCTATCAACACAAACACCGTTATCTGCTAATAGGCTGAAAGAAAAAAAAGGGGGGGGGTGACCCCCCCCCTTTTTTTTCTCACCGAATTTCTTAAATGGACAAATAAATGACTCAACCTATATAATATTCGGTAAGATCCGAACAAACAAAACATTGAAGGGTAAATTGTTATTTGAAAAAGTGATAGAAAAATTTGGAATTTATTTTGATGAGATTGGCTTAAACAAAACCTATGGGCGTATGTTTGGACTTTTTATGACGATAAAAGAACCCATTTCTATGGGACAGCTTGTAACTAAACTCCAGATTAGCAAAAGTACGGCAAGTGTTGAATTACGAAGACTTGTTAACATGGGTTATATAAAAAAAGTTTTAATATCAGATCAACGTGCTGATTTTTACCAATTGAAGGAAAATGTTTGGGTAACACATTTTCTTCAGAAAATGCAGGTAATAAAAAATTTACATTCTATAGTAGAGGAAATCCCAAAACAGGGCTTAGAAAGTTGCAAGAGTTTAAAGGAGATGGGTGATTATTGCACATTTATGAAAAGGGAATTAAAAACCCTCACCGATAAATACCTAAAAGAAAAGGAGGCGCTAGTATGTCAAAAAATAGATTAGAAGGGAAAGTGGCTTTAATTACTGGCGCAGCTAGGGGAATTGGGGAAGAGACAGCTATAGTTTTGGCAAGAGAAGGGGCTACTGTAATAGTTTCTGATATTGAAGATGAAAAGGGGCAAAAGGTAGCAAAGAAAATTGGTCCATCTGCTATTTACTTGCACTTAGATGTGAGATGTGAAGAGGATTGGGCTCATGCGATGAAACTGATTCTTCAAAAATTCTCAAAATTAGATATTTTAGTAAATAATGCAGGGATCACAGGCTTTTTGGAAGGTTTTGGACCTCAGGATCCTGAAACTAGCTCTCTTGAAAGCTGGAGAGCGGTTCATGCTACTAATTTAGATGGAGTATTTTTAGGTTGCAAACATGCAATTTTGGCCATGAAGAACAATCCAGGTTCCTCTATTATTAATATCTCCTCACGCTCAGGATTGGTTGGTATTCCAGGGGCAGCGGCCTATGCATCAAGCAAAGCAGCTGTTAGAAATCATACAAAAAGTGTAGCCCTTTATTGCGCTTGCCAAAGATATCCGGTTCGGTGTAATTCAATTCATCCTGCAGCCATTTTAACCCCTATGTGGGAACCGATGCTGGGAAATGGGCCGGACCGAAAAGGCAATATGGAGGCTATTGCAAAAGATATCCCTATGCAAAAAATGGGAATGCCTGATGATGTTGCAAACGCTGTCGCCTTTCTTGCCTCTGATGAAGCTAAATATATTACAGGGATAGAACTTACTATCGATGGAGGATTGCTCGCCGGAGCTCTTGCTACTCTATCGAAAAAGGAGACCATAGATGAAAGCCATCGTAATCAATAGATATGGAAATGCTGATTGCTTAGAAATTGAGCAGCGATTAATACCTACACCAAATGAAGGAGAAGTGCTTGTTAAGCTTAAGGCTATTGGAGTGAATTATATCGATATTTACATGAGAGAAGGTGATCCACTATGCTCTCTTCCCCCACCTTTTATTCCTGGCGTTGAAGGAAGCGGAATCATTGGGGCAGTAGGTCTCAATGTTACTGAAGTAAAAGTGGGGGATTTTGTTAGTTT